>WAOJ01000157.1 GCA_015521275.1 Desulfurococcales archaeon
CTCCTCGGCCGAGTTCAACAAGCTGACTACGTCACTAGAGAGAAAGTAGCCTTTACTACCCCTACCCATAACTAAGGGACTTTCCTTCCTAGCGAAGTAAACTTTCTTCGGATCCTTAGACGTTATCATAACTATTGCGTAATAACCTTGTAAGTCCTTTACGGATTTTTCGAAGGCTTCGAAGGGCGGTAAGCGTTTCGAGTATTCCTCGAATAAGTGAGCAATGACCTCGGTGTCTGTATCGCTCACGAACTTGTGACCGAGTTTCTCCAGCTTGTCCCTTAGCTCCTTGTAGTTCGATATTATACCGTTATGAACCACTGCAACCTCATTATTACAATCAGTATGAGGATGGGCGTTGATGTCGCTGGGAACGCCGTGGGTAGCCCACCGAGTGTGGGCAACTCCAACCGGAGCCTTGACCTTGACGTTCTTGAGCATCTTGGCCAAACTCTCTACTTTCCCCCTTCTTTTCCATATCAGTATCTTCTTGCTATCCTCGTCGTAAACGCCAATGCCCGCCGAGTCGTAGCCCCTGTATTCCAATGCCTTCAAGAAGTCTAGTAGCATTTGCACCATCTCATTCCTAAACTTAGGCCTTAGGGCAGCAGCTGCTATTCCGCACAAGCGTCACTTCCCACGAGTCTGGGATTGGACTAGATATGAAGGTTCAGTTTGGAGGCAAGCTTTTTAAAGGAAGTCTTGTCCTCCACACAAGGAGTGCCGCGGTAGTATAGCCTGGCCTAGTATGCGGGCCTGTCGAGCCCGTGACCCGGGTTCAAATCCCGGCCGCGGCGCCATCCTCTCCTTTTAACTTCCCTCCAAAGGGGATGACTCGGTGGGAAGTGTGACTGTAGAAGCCCTAGTCTTCATGACCGTCGAGCCCAACGCCGTAACTGAAATTCCTCAGAAGTTGAAGCAAATAAAGGGCGTAAAGGAAATATATGAGGTGACTGGGAACTATGACTTTGTGATTAAGGTTGAGGGAGAGAACTACACGGAAATCGCCAAGATATTAAGGGAACAAGTGCTCAAGATTCCGGGCGTCATAAGGACGACCACGTCATTCATAGTGGCTAAGCACTTGTAAATTCACTTGAAGCGCCACTCAGTTTCCGTGCCTTTATCCAGCAAGGCCACGCCGAGTTTGTCCAACTCACTCCTTATCATGTCCGCCAAGTCCCACATCTTCTTTTTCCTTAACTCCTTCCTCACCTCCACCAAAAGTTCTATGAAGGGCTCCACATCCTTACCCCTCTGAGGAGGGAAGATCACTTCGAAGACGCGATCGGCTTCCTTCAACGCTTGGAGCACCACTAAAGTCAGCTCGTAGCTCTCGGCCTCCAGCGCCTCGTTGCCCAGTCTTAGAAGCTTCCATATGCTTGCCCAAGCTTGGGGAGTGTTGAAATCGTTGTCCATCGCTTCGTAGAACTCGTTCCTAACTCTATATACTTCATATATCTTCTCCGTCTCTTCGTCGCTCAAGGCTCCCTTGGGCGCACCCTTCTCGACCTCTCTGGCAAGCGCATCTACGGTCATCCTTATCCTCTCCAAAGCCCTCTTAGCCTCCTCCAAGCCTTCCCAAGAGAACTCCATTTCAGAACGGTAGTGAGTCGTGCTGAGCCAGTACCTAACCACGTCCGCGTCATACTTCTTTAAGATGTCGATAAGAGGTACTATGTTGCCCAAGCTCTTACTCATCTTTTCCCCCCTCATGGTCATGTAGCCCGTATGGAGCCAGTACCTAACCCAAGGCCTAACTCCAAAGCGGGCCTCGCTCTGTGCTATTTCGTTCTCGTGATGGGGAAATATTAGGTCTCTAGCACCACCATGAACGTCAAACTGCTTACCCAAGTACTTGGAACTCATAGTAGAGCACTCTATGTGCCAACCCGGTCTGCCCTTGCACCAAGGACTATCCCACCAAGGCTCTCCTGGTTTAGCGCATTTCCATAGAGCGAAGTCGTATGGGTGTTTCTTATCCTCAACGAAGGTTTCTTGATTCCACATCTTCTTGTCTTTAATACCGGATAACTGACCGTAATAGGGGTATTTGTCGACATCGAAGTATACTCCGGACTTGGTGACGTAAGCGTAACCTTTATCTATTAGGTCTTGAACGAACTCGATTATGTCGTCTATATGCTCCGTAACTCGAGGATTTATGTTGGGCCTAACCTTAAGCTTGCTCATTAATTCAAAGTACTCCTTGGCGTACTTATCGGCTATCTCCTTCCAGCTCACTCCCTCCTCCTTCGCTCTGTTTATTATCTTATCATCTATATCGGTTATGTTTTGTACATGAATTACGAAATACCCTTTGAGCATCAAGTACTTCTTTATTATGTCGAACGCCACCCAAGTCCTTGCATGTCCTATATGAGAATGGTCATAGACGGTAGGACCACACACGTACATGCGGACCAGGGGAGGCTCGAGGGGTTTGAACTCCTCTAAGCTTCTGGTGAGCGTATTGTATACCCTAAGCATCATTCGTACCGCCTTGGTAGTACGGAGGGGTCCTTTTATGGTCTGTCTGCCTCGCCTCCTCATCAGAGGCTCGGAACCCCTGTCCCCTCTTCATTCCTCTGGCGCCGGGGGCGGGATTCGAACCCGCGCGGGGGAAGACCCCCAGTGGGTCTCGAGCCCACCCCCTTGGGCCGCTCGGGCACCCCGGCGGGGTTAGGCTTGTAACCAAGGGTTATGAAATTTACAGCTCGTCGGGGTAGTAGAGATAGAGTTCGCATATGAAGTGGCCTTGAACGAAGGGATTCATCTTACAAACCGCCACGTAACCGCCTTCGTCGCCCAAGCCTAACAACATCTTCGACTCCCCATAATCGCATATTCTGACAGTGACCTCTTTGTCCACATTCAAGGCTCTCCTTATAACCCTTGCATAGAACTTTAACATATCGCATGAGTCCACTATGGCTTCGGGGATCTCGGTCTCATCGATCGGTATAGAGGAGTATATGGGACCTCCTTCCTCTTCGATACCTTCCTCGGATAAATAGAACTCTGTATAGTCAATGAGTTCTGCCAACGTCCCTTCCGCTATAAGCTGGCATTAGAGACGAATTAGTCTACTGGTTCCGAGAGGAGTATCACTTCTATTTCGTCCCTCTCGTCGTAACCGGTCTCGCCCTTGAGGCCAGCCAGGAAGATTGCATTTCCCTTTATTAGAGATGAGATAACTCCGGAACCAGTGAGCCTTAAGGGCTCGGCGCAGTAACCATCGTCACACTTGAAGACTCTCATTCTGTACAAGTGAACCATATTTGGCTGCACGGGAAGCTTTCTGGTCAGTTTGGCCCTTAATTTTGGCTTGGGCGGTTCCCTTAATCCCCATCCCTTCTTCAGTATTTCCCAAACGACGGCCTCCAGCTCGCTGAGGGCCGCAACGGGATAGCCGGAAAGAGCTACCAGTAGCTTCCCTTCCTTAAATCCCAAAGCCAAAGGCCTTCCGGGGGTTAGGGCAACTCCGTGGACGAATTCCTCTGGTTCTAGGCTTAGCATGGCCTCTACGCTGTAATCCTTCTTCCCAACAGAGGAGCCCCCAGTAGTTATTACTATGTCGAACTCCTTCATAGCCTTCTCGAAGTATTGCTTTACTTTCTCTTTGTCGTCCGGAATTATGCCGAAGTACTTGGGTTCCACGCCCAGCTTCTCCTTAAAGAACGTATAAACTAGCCAAGCGGTAGTGTTCCTAACGCCTCCCCGCTCCCAAGGCTCCACGAGTTCAGAACCGGTCGCTGCTATCGCTACCTTAGGCTGAACGACAGATATCTGGGTTATCCCTTGAGACAGGAGGGCCGCCACGTGCCAAGGTCTGACGAAATCTCCCTTCCTTAATATTATATCGCCCTTCTTCAAGTCCTCTCCCACCTTGGCTATTGCGTTCCCCGGCGGGTATGGGCGAA
>WAOJ01000158.1 GCA_015521275.1 Desulfurococcales archaeon
GTAGAGAACGGGTTGCCCAAGTCCTTTGCCAAGGAGTTATACTCAGCCTCCACGGCTCTAACCCTTTCACACAGTTCCGAGAACGGCTCTTGGTAGGGAGAGTTCGAGTAGAAGTTCTTAGCAAAGGTACACCAACTCTTCGCTATCTTTATTTGCCTTGAGAGCTCTGATTCTAGGGACGCTATCTCGTTTAACTTCATTACTATGCTTAGTATCTTTTGGTCCGCTTGCCTTACTGAGGAAACCACCTCTTCTAATGTCCTCTCCAAGTCCGCCAAGGTGTCTATTGCAGTTTCCCTAACGTTCTCAGGGGGGCTCACGACTCCGTTTATGAGGACCGAATACACCCTAGAAGCCAAATCATCCCCTCTCCCCTTAACCGCTAGCTCCTTCAACTTATTCTCCATCCTCTCCTTCGCTTCCTTTATCTCGTTCAAGTACCTCTCTACCTTGGTCAACGATTTCCTAATGTCCTCTAAGGAAGAGTAGAACTCGTCGGAGGCCTTGGAGAGAAGGTAGTACTTGACGTTAAAGTAATAGGATCTCTTCCACTCCTTGGGGTCGTAGAACCTCTCGAAGTAGAAGAGGTCCGGCAGCAAGCCTTCCCTCCTGAGCCTCTTGACCTCCTTCTCTATCTCCTCAGGCTTAAGCCTCCTTTCCTCCATTTCTTCCAGTTTCCTTAAACTCATCTTTAGCTTCACCACCTCGTCTATGTCCTCAGTGTCCAGTACCGCGACGCCCACTTCCTCGGAAACCCTGTCCAAGACCTTCTCCACGTCTTCCATAATCTTAGCCATGGACTTGCTAGCGTCGTCCACGAGCCTTTGGGCCTCGAGGTAGGCCTTCTCCGTTACTGGAACTAGGGTTTCTATTAGATACCTCGCTAGGGAAGTTAGGAAAGCGGCCCTCCTCGCTATCGTCGTGGAACTCCTCTCATACCTAAGCTCCTCCGTCCCCTTGTTTATATAATCCCTTATCTCGTCCAGGAATATTACGTTATCCTCCTTTTTCTTTGAAACCACCACGTGGGCGTAGCTCCTCCAACCGCTGCCGTAGTTCCTCCACCTCTCCTCGACTCTTTCCCTCCAGTTCTCGAGCTCCTCAACCAAGCCCTTGGTATTCGTGAGGCTAACCATTACTGGCTCATTGCCCCTCCTCTCTACCTTGACCAACCCCCTCCTTTCCAGTATCTTGAGGTAGAAGTCGGAGAGGAGCCTCTTGTTATGTGAAGCTATTATGAACTCCCTCTCTAGCTCCTTCCAAGGCATTACCCTTTTCTGTTTTAAAAGCTCTATCATCCTCTTCTCCACTTTGCTCAGCTTTATCTTGAGCTTGTCATCTATTCTCTCCAGCAAGTCAGCCGCTATCAAGTCCTCCTCGAACCTCTTCAATCCCCTCGGATTCTCTATGTCCAAGCCGCTAGCGAAAGGAGTTCTCCTCCTCGAACCCCTTCCGTATACTATGAACCTCCTTATCTTCTTTACTACGTGCTCGAACACCTCTTCCGTGGTAAACGTATCCTTTGGATAGGCCAAGTAGAAGGAGTAGGCCTCCGCTATGGTCTCTTCGGAGGCTCCAGAGGGTCTCTGCAAGTCCTCCACTATTATTCCTCTCTCTTTGGCTTCCTCTATCCACTCAGATATAGCCCTTGGAACTCCTATTTCCTCGCCTATTTGTTTGAGCATTAACTTTGCCTTGTCCACGTCTACGTATATCCTCCTCTCCGGCGTGCTATAAAGTACGTAGGTGGCCAGTTGGACTAGCTTCGCCTCCCTAGCCTCTAACACCTTAACGTCTATTGGCAATATCTTGGCCATGTTCTTTATTTGGTCAACCAACTCTGTCTTCGTTAATATCATTAGTAAGTGAGCCCCTTCCTTCTTGGCGTTCTTTGCCAACTTCTCTAAGCTAGATTTCTCGAAGCTTAGTAACACCTTTGGATAAACCTTAGCATAGACACCTTTCTTCAGCTCTACGCCTACCATCTTACCTAACGGAGTCGCATTAGTACTCTCAATTATTACTTCGGCAAAGGCCTTATCCAGCTTAACGTTGCCCTTAATCAAAGCGTTGAGGGCTTCCTTCCAAGCCTTTGCTCTCATCTGGGGATCCTTTATGAACGAGACTGCCGCTACGGCTGGGGGCGGGTAAAGGTTCAATGCCCTCTTTCTCGCAAGGACGTAGCTCTCCTCGAACTCCACCCCTTCGGCCTCCATCTTCTCTTTCAAGTACTTGATGAGCTTCCTTACGTCCACAGCAGCTATCTCCTTGCTCAATATTTCCTCTATTATTTCCTCGTCCCCTTCTCCGGGGAGGGCCAAGTAATACTCTTCCTTCCAGAGAGACGAAGGAAACGTCAAGGCCTCGACAAGCTCCTTTATACTTTCCTCGCTCAAGTCCGGGAACAAGGTCTTCAATGTAGATACTAAAACCTTGAAGGCCTTTTGGTAATCCTTCGTCCTCCAGTACTTTGATACTAAGGGCTCATCGTTCATGCTCGCCCTTTGATCCAATATCTCCAACTTTTCCTTGGCATCCTGAACTCCGCTCAGCTTCTTCAATTCCTCTTCCGTTAACGGATAATAGTAAGCGGCTATGGTAGCCAAGACCTTCTTGAAGTCTTCCTCACCGTAGGTTAATGGGAGGAGCGCCTTCTCGTAGTACAACTCGTCCAACGCCTTGCTAGAGCCAACGTAAGTGAAGACGGTCGCTCTGGAGAGTATCGAGACGAGCTTCCTGGGGTCTTCTGGCTCAACGGTACAATCCCCTTCCACCAACGAAGACATGAGGAAGTTCGTCAAGCTCGTTAAGGCCCCGGGGTTTCCTTGGGAGGCCGTGTAGAGGGTGTTCACGAACTGGTGAGGGACCGGGGAGTATTCCTTCCCATAAGCGTACTTGAAGATCGAAGACACGAGCTTGTAGCCCTCTGTCCTAGTTAAGGGCCTAAGCTCAAGCTTGAAGTGTAACCTCCTCTCAGCTCTGCCCTTCAAGCTTTCGTCTATCTCAGCTAAGCTCAACGCCTTGTGGTAGGCATAGGGAGTCATAGCTATTACTAAGTGTAAGGAACCGGGGTACTTCTCTTGCAAATAGCCGAACTGTCCGTTTATGAGATCTATGAGACCATTTATCACTTCCTTGACCACGTCTTTGTTTGAGGGAGAAACTATCTCCTCGAACTCATCTATGAACACTATTATCCTCCTTCCGCTCGCCCTCTTCATGAGCTCGTCCAAGGCCTTCTTTGCGTACTCGTGTAGAGGGCCTCCTTCGTAAGGTGGTATTAGCTCCTCTCCCCTCTCCAAGTACTCCATCGCTATGGAGTGGAGTAGGGCCGCCGTGAAGGCGACTGCTGAGGACTGGCCGGCCATGGGCTTCATGGCCCTTACGCTCGAAACTAACCTCTTCGCCGAAGTCTCGAGTAAGAGAACCTTGTCCTCGGGAGCTAGGGTCTTCATATAGCCATCGAAGACGCTCGTCTTACCCTCTCCCCATTCCCCTATTACGAACATAGAAACGGTCTCTTCGGCCCTAAGCACCATGTTCAAGAAGGACTTGACAACTTCCTCTACATCTTCCCTAACCTTAACGCCAGCTTCCCATAGCTCCTTGGTCAGCTCCGCCGCGCTCTTGCCAGTAATGCTCGGCGCCTTCTTCGGTAAGGGTCCACACTTCATTATTTGCCCTTCAGTCGTAAAGCCGGGAAGAGGTTTATAGTCAGGGTGAGGTGGGCGAAAGTGACCTTCCCCTCACCTTATGTCCTAAAGCTCCTTGACCGCCTCCAAGACCTTGACCAAAGCACTCAAAGGCACTTGGCCGGGAGCGGTTGACTCTCCCAAGCTTCCATAATTTAAGAAGGAGCCCATAGTAGCACAAGCTAACCTGAGCCTTTCCGTTCCCTCGCCCATGGGCATGAAGGCCTTCCTCTCGTGAACTATTTCTTGAACCCTCTTCAAGAACTCCGGGAACTCGGAAGGCTTGAGCATTACTGCGAGCTTGAAGGCCCATGTGTCCTTAACCATTTCGCTCAAAACCCTTATGTCCCCCGGAGCTGGGAAATCGTCGAAGTAATGGACCGAAGCTATGGTCCTTTCACAAGGAGGTTCTTTCATTATTTTTGCCTCCACGTCACATATCAAGCCCATCTTGTTGGCTCTCTTGTAGGCCTCCTCCCTCCAAGGGGGCACCCATTCCCCTCCCTCGGCCGGGTTCCTAACAGTGACTATCACTTCCAGTCCTAACTCTTTGGCTTTGGAGGCCACTTTCTCGAAAGGCGGTAAGGTTGTCTCCAACCAGTAGTCCAGCCTAAGCTCTATCGCGTTTGCTCCAAGCTCCTTCGCCCTCAAGACCTTCTCGATCGCTTTCTTAGGGTCCTTAAACGGAATAGCTGCCACTGCCCACATGTCGCTCGCCGATCACGCCATTAATCCCCCTTTTAGGGTTGACTCGCGGAAATGAGGGTTGCCGTTCGACCCGCTTCCCCCAGACTTGGTCTTGAAGACTATTGACTTGAAGAAGTATTACGAAGTTGGTGGCTTGTTGGGCAAGAAGAGGGTCATAAGGGCCGTCGACGGTGTAAGCGTTAACGTAGGAAGAGAGGTCTATTGTGTGGTCGGCGAAAGCGGATGCGGAAAGAGCACCTTCGCTAGGACCTTGCTCGGCCTCGAGGAGATAACCGACGGCGACGTCTTGCTCAAAGTACCAGAGGACTTGGCGGAGGAACTTAGAAAGATGGGCGAGAAGGTCAAGGGAAACACGGTTTCATATAGGCACCTAAGTCCGAAGGGACACAGAAAGGTCAAGAGGGCTATACAAATGGTTTGGCAAGACCCGTATTCCAGCTTGGACCCCAAGATGAAGATCTGGGAATCGGTGGCGGAGCCATTAACTGTCTCTTATAC
>WAOJ01000159.1 GCA_015521275.1 Desulfurococcales archaeon
TCCTATAAAAGATATTATTGCCTTCGCCAACTCATCCGGCATTATTAAACCATTTCTATACATCTCCTTACACTTCACACAGAGCATAGTCTCTATTAAGGGTTTGGTCCTTTCGACGAACTCATCTGCACTATAAACGTCTTGCCAGTCTTGTGACATTACGTACTTCTCCACTAAATCCTTGAACTCTTCAAGGCTCACGTTTATTGGGGTTCCGCAGTACGGACAGTAAAGGCTCACGGCATGTTTCCTAGCTCTAACCTCATAGCCGCATTCTGCCTTAGCACTCGACCTTATCTTAATTACGTCAACCCTCAAGTTCAACAACTTCTTGAACTTGTTCTCCGGAGGACAAGCCCACTTACAAGCCTCACAGCCCAAGCACACTAAGGGATTGAACTTCAAGACCAAGTCTATACCTTCAGTCTCCAGCTTAAGGGCACCGGTGGGACATGCCATGCTACATGCATTACAAAGCGTACACAAATCTTGGTTAACGGTTACGTCAAAGTAAGGAGGAAGGGCATACTTTATCTTAATCACAGAGGCCGGCGAAAGGGAAGTCTTTGGGCTATAAGGACAATCCACCGACTCCTTCTTTTTCCCCTCCCAAGAGCGTCCACAGCACTCGAAGTCCCAGCCCAATACCTTTGTAAAGAAGTCTATTATGAAACTAAATTCCTTTTCAATACCTAACAACACTAACGTATTCTCCTTAAAGTCTTCCTCATTAACGTTGCTAGGTTCCTTCCACATTACTTTTATCTTCATGTCCCTATCGATAAACTTAGTGAGGGCCCTTACCAAACCATTTGGATCAAGACCCGGCATTGACAAGGAAATGAAAGGGCAAGCTATTACGCACAAACCACAAGACGTACAAGAGTCGGGGTCAACGGTTATCCTCCCTTCCTTCCTCTTTATAGCATCGGTAGGGCAAACGGTCTTACAGAGCTTGCACTCCGGAGATAGACAAGGACCATTAAGGGTTGGTACTGATACCGGAACTATCTTTAGCATTTCTCTGAATCCTCTAAACAAGAATTCCCTCCTAGTGAGCTTGGCCTTTTGAGATCCTTGCGTCACTACCTTGAACTCGGCCCTCCACTCGTCCGCCACCTCCGCAAGGGACTTGACGACCTCCTCTGGACAACCTTCATGACATAGGAACAACCTGTACCAGAAGGCGCTTTCTACTTCATTTAATATCTTCACTAAATCTTTGGGCTTTCCAACAACTATAACACTCTCCTTTAACAAATCTTTCTTTAGGTCCCTCGAAGGTTCTAAGTTCTTAAAAATAGTATCTCTGTCCTCGAGCATGAGGACTCTCAACGTCGCGACCGCAAGATCATCGAGATAATCTTAAAAAGTGGTTTTGTAGAGCCTCGGGCGGAGCATTCGGGCCCGTCGTCTAGCCTGGACTAGGATGCGGGGTACGCCGAGTGCCCCGCGTCGGGATCGGCGCCCGACTCGGGTCCCCGTGGTCCCGGGTTCAAATCCCGGCGGGCCCACCACTCTTAAGACCCACGACCTCCCCTCCACGGGCAACAAGCCCTTGGGAATTCCGAACTTCGTAAAGGAAGAGATTGCTAAGAAGATTGCCGGCGAAATAGCCTTATCCGAGATACCCGGTCAAGCAATGAAGAACTGGAGAGAGTTCTTCGGTGCGAGCATAAGGGAGTTGGCGAAGATAATGGGCATATCTCCGGGAGTGGTAAGCGACTACGAGAAAGGGAAGAGAATGCCCGGAAGCAAGTTCATAAAGAGATACGTGGAGGCCTTGCTGAAATATGATGAGCGTCACGGGTGGAGGGGCCTCTCCAAACTGGCCGAGACGATATGGGGTGTTGGAATAAAGGCCTTGGACATATACGAGTTCAAGAGGCCGGTTAGGTTTGAAGAGATAGTGACTGCGGCACAAGGTTACGTAGTAAACTCGCTCTTCGAACCGGAGAACACACTGAAGGGCTTCCTAATGTTTGACAGCTTAACTATAATAGAGGAATTCAGCCCTCAAGACTTTGCCATGATGATGACATTAGCGCAAAACAAGGTGCTGGTCTTCACCGGGGTGACCACAGGTAAACCAAGCATGGTTGCCATAAGAATCTCCTACATCAAACCCAGCATGGTTTTATTGCATAAGCCGATAAAGCTCGACAGACTTGCCGTTAGGCTTTCTGAAAAAGAGGGTATACCCTTGGTCGTCTCGCTCTCGCCTTCTGTGACTGAACTAAAGAGGAGGTTGAGGTCCTTAGCTTAGCACCCTTCCTCTTGGAGCTTCACTATGGCTTCTGCTATGTCGCCCTTGGTGGCTTCCAACGCTTGGCGTGCCTTTTCTTCGCTACAGCCAGTTTCCTCTGCAACCATCTTCACGTCCTCTTCGCTTATCTCAGTCTTTGCCTCTTTCTCGACCTTCTCCACTATCACATCCTTCGGGCTCAAGACTTGATAAGCCTTTGGGCTATTGGGCATCTCTATTTCAATGACGGTTGGCTCAACAAGTATTATTCTCTCATCGCTGCCCTCAATTATTACTCTCTCTACGCCCTCCAACTGGTACATCTTTAAACCCGCCTTCTTAAGCAGTTTCTCGATGCCTTTGGTACCAAAAGGCAACACGACATACCACCTCCCACCTTATTTTCTCGTATAGAAGTGTGCAGAGGGGGTATTAGAAGTGGTGAGAGACCATGGGGGAAGTAGAAATAACGTTTCTGGGAGGCGCTAGGGAGGTCGGAAGGGCAGCCTACTGGGTAAAAGATGGCAAGGCCAGCGTGCTGCTGGACTACGGAGTCAACTTCGACGAAGAGGATAATCCGGTGTTTCCTGAGTACGTGCCACCAAAAGAGATAGGTGCGATAGTCCTAAGCCATGCCCACCTAGACCACTCTGGTGCGTTACCGCTACTCTACACTGCGATAAAGAGACCCATCTATATGACTAAGGTAACTAAAGAATTAATCGAAATATTGATACAAGACTTCTTGAAGCTCTCCGGCTACTATGTACCTTACGGCCACACAGAAGTAAAGGAGATGTTGGATGCTGTCAGACTAATGGAATATCGAAGGCCCGTCGAAATACCCGAAGCTGGAGGGGCCACTCTGACCTTCTACGACGCCGGTCACATACCGGGAAGCGCGATGGTAAAGCTGGAGCTTCCCTCTGGAGTAAAGCTACTCTATACTGGAGATGTAAGGAAGAGTGAGACCCAGCTTCTGGGCGGAGCGGATCTGGAAGGCTTGGAAGCTGACATTCTCCTAATAGAGGGCACCTACGGGAACTTGGATCACCCGGATAGGAGAGATGTAGAAGCGCTCTTCGTAAGCGACGTGAGAGAAGTAGTAGAAGAGGGGGGTACAGTACTCGTACCAGCCTTCAGCGTTGGGAGAGGTCAAGAGATCTTGTCAGTCATTGAGGACCATGGATTGGAAGTCCCAGTGGCCTTGGACGGCATGGTTAAGGGAGTTACGGAGCTGATACTTCAGGGCGAAAACAAGAAGTTCCTCAAGAACCCCGACTTGTTGGAAAAGGCCTATGAGAAGGCTTACGTAGTCAAGGGCTGGAGGGATAGGAGGAAGGTCTGGAGGAGGCCAGGGGTAATAATTGCCTCCGCGGGAATGCTCAGGGGAGGGCCTTCCCTCTACTACGCGAGGAAAATCCAAGAGATTAGCAAGGACGCCATATTCCTGGTCTCGTTCCAAGCGCCGGGAACTCCGGGAAGGAGGCTAGTCCAAGAAGGAAGGATCGATGAGGGCGGCCCTATGGTTCAAGCGAGGGTCGAGTGGTTCGACTTCTCCAGCCACGCGGGAGTCACGGAGCTGCTAGACATAATCAAGTCCGTGAGAGGTTTGAAGAAAGTGATAATAATTCACTCAGAAGAGAAGACCGCCGAAGCATTCGCGCAGAGGGTTAGGGAGGAAACTGGACTAGACGTGATCGTACCAGAGAGGAACTCTACAATAAAAATAG
>WAOJ01000160.1 GCA_015521275.1 Desulfurococcales archaeon
GCTCGGAGATGTGTATAAGAGACAGAACATAGACTGATAGAAGTTGAAAAGAAGATGGCTACTAAGGAGGAACTGAAGGAAGTCGAGCAAAAGCTAATGAATGAGATTATCGAGATCAAGAATTCAATGGCTACTAAGTCAGAACTAAAAGAGCTGGAACAAATGTATAAGCGAATATCCAGCGAGAGCAGGTATAAGTCGCTGCTGCTCAAGGGACCTTTCCAGAGGAACGTTATATACTTGACTAAGCTCTCTTCCTTGGTAGACATACTTTCAAGGCTGAACAAGCTGCATTACGAACTCAAGAGCACATTGAAGGAACTCAACGAGCTAGTAAAGGAAAAACCAACCTTAGAGGTAGTGTTCAAAATAATGAGTTTAGTCCAGAAAGCCAAGGTTACGTTGGCCCTCCTCAATAACACGCTTAAGCAAGCTGACGAGATAGAGAGGGAGATGGTGCTCGGCAAGCCGGCCTCCTCGTGTCCAAAGGACCCGTACTCAATAATAGAGGGCATTTTGAACTCAAACAACGTATTGGAAATAGCGAAGTATAGGAAAGAGGCCCAAGAATACGGGGGCTTGGAGGGCGTGGTAAAGTGCTTGATAACAAAAACAATAGATCAAGTGGATTCAAACTATAAGAAGTTCAGGGAAGAGCTTTTGAAAGATATAATGAACGAGAAGGAACAGTTAAAGAAATACGAAGATATTGTGAAATACATAAGCTTATCTTAGAGGCCCAAAAACGCCCACCGCTTTATTTTCGTAACCTAGGTATTACGGGGTCCGAGTTGAGGTTTTCCGAGGTCGTTGACGCCCTAGAGAGGCTCGAAAGGACCTCCTCTAGGATCCAGATAGTTGCTATCCTCACCAACCTGTTTAAGAGGGTAGTGGAGCAGAATAAGGATATCATAGATAAAGTTGTGTACTTTATCCAAGGGAAGCTCTGGCCCGACTGGTACGGATACCCAGAAATAGGAATTGGAGAAAAGGGAATAATCAAGGCGATATCGTTAGCGGCCGGAGTGAAGGAGAGGGAAGTGGAGAACTTGTACAAGCAGCTGGGAGACTTGGGCTTGGTAGCAGAGAGGGTTTTAGCCAAGAAGCCCAAGACCACGGGCTTGTTGGCCTTTGCCAAGGCTAAGCAAGAGCCCTTAACCTTCGAAAAGGTTTACAACACACTGAAGAGGATAGCCTTTATGCAAGGCGAAGGATCTAGGGACCTAAAGATAAAGACCTTGGCCGGCTTACTAAAGGAGGCTTCTCCAAAGGAGGCCAAGTACATAGTTAGGTTCGTCCAAGGCAAGTTGAGGCTAGGGGTAGGAGACGCTTCAATAATAGAGGCTATAGCGAGCCTAATAGGGGCTCCCAAGGAGGTCGTGGAGAGGGCCTATAACCTCAGAGCAGACTTGGGAGCCATAGCCAAGATGGCGGTTGAGGAAGGAATTGAGGCTTTGAAGAGGATAAAGCCCCAACCGGGAATTCCCATAAGGCCGATGCTGGCTGAAAGGCTACACGACCCGGTTGAGATACTTAGGAAGCTCGGAGGTAAGGGCCTTGCTGAATATAAGTACGATGGGGAGAGGGCTCAAATACACTTACTTCCTAACGGAAAGGTAGTCATATACTCCAGGAGGCTGGAGAACATAACCCATTCTTACCCGGATGTGGTGCAATATGCGAAGAGCTCTTTGAAGGCGAAGGAAGCCATAGTGGAGGGGGAAATAGTAGCGGTTGACCCGGAGACCGGGGAGCTGAGGCCCTTCCAAGAGCTGATGCATAGGAGGAGGAAGCACGACGTCCACATAGCTATGAAGGAGATACCCGTTCACGTGAAGCTCTTCGACCTCATGTACGTGGATGGAGAAGACTACACGAACAAGCCTCTACCGGTTAGGAGGAAGAAGCTGGAGGAGATCTTGGAGCCCAGGGAAGAGTTTAACATAGCTACCAACAAGATAGTGGACAACCCGGAGGACTTGGAGAAGTTCTTCAGACAGGCCATAGCGGACGGCTGCGAAGGACTAGTCGTAAAAGCGATACACGACAAGAGCATATACCAAGCCGGAGCCAGAGGGTGGCTCTGGATCAAGTACAAGAGGGACTACAAGAGCGAGATGGTAGAGCCCGTGGACTTGGTCGTAGTAGGAGCCTTCTACGGAAAGGGAAGGAGGGGAGGAACCTTCGGTGCATTGCTCATGGCCGGATATGACCCGGAAAAGGACTTATTCATGACAGTGTGTAAGGTGGGAAGTGGCTTCAGCGACGAAGAACTGGCGAGGCTCCCAGAACTCCTCAAACCTTACATAATACCGAACAAGCACCCCAGAGTGTACAGCAACATAAAGCCCGACGTATGGGTCCAGCCAGCCTTAGTTGCAGAAATAATTGGAGCTGAGATAACGTTGAGCCCCATCCACACTTGCGCCAAGGACGAGGTGGAAACTGGTTCGGGCTTGGCGATAAGGTTCCCCAGGTTCATAAGGTGGAGACCCGACAAGGGGCCCCAAGAGGCCACCACCTGCAAGGAGATAGTGGAGATGTACAAGTCCCAGCTCCACAAGATAGAGGAGAAGCCGGAAAAGGTATGAGAGCTTTGGAGGTCAGCATTTGGTATCCGGTGAGGGTCCCTTTCGGAGGGGCCTACATACACTTACTCAACAACGTCATAGCTGCAAAGCTTGCGGGCTTTGAAGTAAAAGTGGTGCCGAGCGATGAGGCTATCATAGATCATATAAACCATGACCTTAGGCTTTTGGGTATTGAGGGGGACGTAAAGTATGGGCGAGGAGGTCTAACCTACGTGAGGCCTGAATCTATCAAGATGGTCACAAAGTTATTGAACATGAGCATTGACGTATTGGAGATGAACTTCTTACCTTTGTGGCTGTCCGGGCAAGACGTGAAGAGCTTGAGGGACTTGAGAAACTATCTGATCTCTTTCCTAGTCGACGCTTTGAACAGGATCATAGCGCACAAGGCTCAAAGAGTGATAACGATAAGCGAGGTCTCCGCCAAGCTTCTCTGGAGGGACTCGCTCATAAAGGCAGAGCCCGTGCCCAACCAGCCCTTACCGAACTTCAGCAAGCTGGTCTCAAAACCCAAGGAATTTACGATCTGTTTCCCCTCTTCCTACTATTACTCCTACCAAGGTTTTGACGTATTTGTAAAGGCGATAAAGGAGTTGGGAATAGAGGACAGAGTTTTGCTCATAGGAAAGGTTCCTCCGGGCTGCAAGCTGAGGAACGTCCAAGCTAAGGGAATAAGGGAGCTAGCGAAGGTTTATTCCTTGTGCTCAGCCTTCGTATCCCCTCATAGAGATACCACTCCGGTCCCTTTCTTCGGCTCCCCCACCAAGGTAGTGGACGCGCTAGCTACGAACAAAGCTTTGATAGTTTCAAACTTGCCGAGCATAAGGGAGACCGTCGAAAAGAACTTGAAGAGTAGCCCCAAGGGCTGTATAAGGTGGATAAGGCCGGGGAGCGCGGAGGACTTGAAGGAAGCGATGGAGGAGTTCTTGAGGGAGAGGCCCCACTGCGAGTACGAGCTAGGAGAAGGAACCATCAACTCCTTCTGGAGGAGGCTAAGTGAAGAAGTAGGAGCTTAGCGTATTCCTCGCTCAACTTTTCCCTATCGTAAACCTTCTCTGCCAATTCCCTAGCCTTCAAACCAGCTTCCCTCATCTCCAAGCACTCCAACAACTTTTCCTTAACCTCGTTGGGCTTCGTAGCGTAAGCGCCTATTCCGTTCTCCTCTATTAGCCTTTGTAGCTCCCCGGGAGGGCCGTAAGCGAATATACAAAGCCCTAAGGCCATGTAATCGTAAGCCTTCTGGGGTATGGTCATCTGGTAAGTCTTCCCCTTGAAGGGCCTCGGTATTATTCCTACCCTAGCACAAGCGACCCTCGGCAAGTCGTAATAGTTAACCGGTCCCATTCCGCCGTAGGCCTCAGAGCCAGGGCCTATGAGCCTCAGGGGCACCTCCAAGCCCTTAACGGCTTCGAAAAGTGGTTCTAAGGGCAAGTAAGGGTTCCTGAAGTCGGCCACCAAGACCATGCCTTCGAAGTTCTTCTCGCACCTCAGCCTCTTAGGGTCCGTCCCGTTCGGTATTACCTCAACCCCCTTCCCTATCAAGTTCCTGTAGTGTTCGGCTATCGACTTGGTAGTAGCAACTATTACCTCGCTCTTATTCAAGGATTTCATATAGTTCCTCAAAGCAAAGGTGCCCAAGGCCCTCTTGAGCTTGCCCGACTCGCTCAAGTAAACGTCCCAAGGGTCCCTCACGTCGGCAAAAAGCCTCTTAGCCTTTATGAAGCTAGGAACGTAGGCAGGGGGCACGCTGAAGAGCGCTTCCTCAGCTTTCACCTTCTTGAAGAGGGATTTGATGTATTGTAGCCTGCTCTGTGGCACGTTCAGAAGTTTTACGTCTACACCCTTCTCCTCTAAAGCCTTCGCCAAATAGGTCATCCTCAAGTGAGGAGGGCTGAAAGTAGAACGCGAGGAATAGGCTATCAGCAACTCTCACCCTAAACGGATGAAAAGGGAGGGGAGTTTTTGCCTTAGGAAGGCAATGAAGCGGCTTAGGAGCTGGAGGGAAGCGAGAGGCCCAGTGGTCTGCCACGCCTCCGAGCTCTTGCAAGAGTTCGGGACCTTCGTCAAGTGGACGGAACGCTTTGACGAGGAGGTCATGGCAATTTACAGCTTGCTGGGAATAGAGCCGGTAAGGGTTAAGGCCAACCTCTTGGTCGGCAAGTTCAAGGGAGTGATGAAGGCTCCCAAGGCTTGGAGCGCTTCTCCGGCCGTTAGGGACGCCTATTCCTTGGAGTACGAATTCGCAATGGTTGTGGAGAAGGGAGGGAGGCTCTTCGTTGAGCCAGCCATTAGGTACGAGGAGGGCTTTGCTGTGATAGAGAAGCCGTTAGAGGTTGCGAAGGAGATGAGCGAAGAGATAGGTCACCCGGTAACGATAGTCAAGGAGGTCCCCTTCGGTTGTTGTTGGTTACCGGCCCCTTTGGCTTGGACCTTCGTGCCCTTGGAGGACGCGGGCTCTGGGGAAGTACCTAAGGGCTATTCGACCTTCAAGTACCCAATCACCGAGGGCTGTTGGGAAGTGGAGGAAGAAGTTGAAGAGGGAGAGGGGGAGGGCTTTGAGGTGGTTCACCTCCATTACGTCTCCCCCTTACTAAGGCCCTTAGTGAAGTTCAGGGCTTTGGAAATAAGGTTGCTCAGAGCTTTGAGGGCCTACAAGCTTTAAGGAAACGTTTCTATTCCCTACACAGTGATCCGGGTTGAAGGGTAACCAGCGTGAAAAGAGAGAGGAATTCTTAAAGAGGCTTTTACCCGAAACGAAGAGGATATTCTTAGCAAAGATGAAGGAGATAGAGGAAGAGGGGACCTTCGAGGTCGAGTGGTACGGGGACAAGGTTTGCTTGACCTCATTCTGCTTCAAAGGCTGCATAAGCGACAAGGAAGCCTTGCTCTTATCCTACATAGCGGACTTCACCACCGGAGGAGGTTACGTCAGCAACGCGGAGAGGTGTAAGGTCGGCACGAAGTACTTGGAGGTAGCCGACGTGTTCGTTGAGCTTTGGCCGAGGGTTAGGCTCCACAAGGGCTCCCTGGTAGCAGGCTTGGCCAAGCTGAGGGAAGCCTACTTGTTCGGAGACTACGACTTCGCCTTGAACTTCAATCCCAAGAATAAGGTAATTGTTGATATAGGCGCTTGGGTGGGAGAAGTCTCAATAAGGTTGGCCAAGAGCGCTAAGAAGGTCTTCTCCTTAGAGCCCAACCCTTACGCTTACACTTGGCTCAGGGAGAACGCGGACTTGAGCGAAGTCTTCTTGGATTCCTTCAACGCTCAAATAGGCAAGAGAGGAGAGGTTAAGTTTGAAGTACCGAAACTCATGATGGAGTCCATGGGGATAAAGGAAAAGGTTGTAACAATTAGATCATTGCCGTTGGAGGAGCTATTGGACTTGTGGGGAGTTAAGGAAGGAGACTACATAAGGATAGCGTGTTGTGGAAGAAGCGTACTCAAGGGAGAGGTGGACCTCCTCAAGAAGTTCGATCACATAGTGTTCGAGTATTCCAAGAACCCGTTGGTATTTGAGGTATTGCTGCCAAGGCTGAGGAAGTGGAAGTACAAGTTTGCAATAATGAAGCCTTACCCATACCTGTCGCCCAGGCTGGAGGAAAGGGGAATAGTGATAGCCAAGAGGACGTGAGTTTTGGTGGGGCCGCGGGGATTTGAACCCCGGACTACCGCCTTTCCTAACCCGGATCGGGTCCGTAAGGGCGGCGTCCTTCCGGGCTAGACGACGGCCCCAAGCCGTGTGAGGGTCCACGGAAACCCTTAAAAAATTTATTCCGCCTTGAGGGTATAAACTATTTCTTCCTTCGTATCGGGACCAACCACCAATTCTACATTCAAATTGCTTATCTTTATTCTTACCTTCTTACCCTCGCCTAGAGCTTTCTCTATTGCCTTAACGCTCTCTTCATCCATCTTTAGCTTAATGTTTATTTCCATCTACTTGCTCCCTCCGGAAGCGGAGGCCTCCACTACCTTCTCCTCCGTGGGCTCGGCGGTTATTACCAACTTCCCTTGTACGTCCTTTATTTCCATAACGATCTTGGTTACTCCCTTAGCAGCCAAGGAGCCGAAGAGCCTCTCGAGCACCTTGTCGTCTATCTCGGCTTCCATTTGGGCGACCATCTTCCCCATGGGCCTTCCCTCACGATATCTTTCTCATATGAGATTGTATTCTATTCCTTTGAACTCTTAATCCAAGTTTAGAGATTGAACGCGTTCGGACCCCTTTCCATTATAATGGAAGTTTGAACTCTTAGTAACAAAACGTTACCTTGTCGGCTTAAAGGGCTTCTACGCCTTCGCTCCGATAGGGCTCCACTTGTGCTGTACCAGAAGTTCCCGTTCTTAGGGAGCGTGGCCAAGCTCAGCAAGGCTGTCTTCGGCGTAGAGATGGAAGCGGAGGACCTCTTGAACGTTATGCCAGAAGCCTTGGAGAAGGCTAGGTCTGAGCTATTGAAGGTTTTGAAGGGGAAAGGGGAAGAGGTTAGCTGCGACGACCTCTGCTCCGTCTTAGCC
>WAOJ01000161.1 GCA_015521275.1 Desulfurococcales archaeon
GTCTGAGGGGGGAACATGCCCGGCAAGAAAGCTCCGAACGGCCTGTTTGCGGCCAGGAAGTTAGAGAAGAAGAGGCTCAAGTTCCGCTGGAGCCAAAGGGAGTTTAAGAGGAGGATGCTGAAGCTCAAGGAGAAGTACGACCCATTGGAAGGAGCTCCAATGGCCAAGGGCATAGTGTTGGAGAAGGTGGGAGTTGAGGCAAGGAAGCCAAACTCCGCAGTGAGGAAGTGCGTTAGGGTCCAACTGGTAAAGAACGGTAAGGTGGTAACGGCCTTCGTACCCGGAGACGGAGGGCTGAACGTGATATCCGAGCACGACGAGGTACTCATAGTCGGTATAGGAGGACCAAGGGGAAGGTCGATGGGTGACATACCAGGAGTGAGGTACAAGGTAGTTCTAGTAAACGGGGTCTCCTTGGAAGCTATACTCGAAGGTAAGAAGCAGAAGCCGGTAAGGTGATCAAGCTCCGTTTTCCTCCCCTTGGTCCTCCTGCTCCTTGACCAGCCTCTCGCTCACGTAAATGGGCTTATCCGTCACTAAGGCCAAGAAGACTGCGTGGCTCGGTATCATGGGTATTTTTACCTTCATCATGTCCAAGTTTAGCTCTAACGTAGCCTTGTACACGACCCCTCCCAGCTCGTCTATTCTGATCTCGTCGTCTATGGTTACCCTCTCCACAGCCTTGCCCATTTCTTCTGCAGCCTTCTGGAAGTAGGGCAGTATGTCGAACAAGCTCTGCCTCTCGTCGTTCACGATATCTTCCTCTATCCCCTTCATCTTCCTTATGGCCCTAACTATTTCCAATGGCACGTGCCACAAGGTAAAGATCCTCCCGTCCTCGAGCTTGCACTCTATCTTTGGTATCCTTACCATTACTGTTTGACCTTGGTGGAAAGCAGATTGGTAATCAAAGTCCGCTTCTACTTCTATGACCCGTATTAGACGGTCCTCCTCCAAGAGTCTGTAACCCTAGCCTTATACGATTTTGGAGGGAAATAAGCTGTGAGTTCACTTACATCTCTTCAGAACCTCTCCTAGCCACTCTTTTAGTGCCTCCTCAGCCTCGCGCCTAAACATTTCGTTATCCAAGTATACTAGCTTGCACTTCATTTCTTTGAACCTCTTTATTACTTCTTTAACGTTCTTTTCAAAGCTCTTGTCCCTTGTCACTATATTTAGGAACGTCTTGAATCGTCTGTCATCAGTGATGTAGCCGTGGGCTACTAGACAACCCCACCTAAAGCCCCCTATGAGCCAGTAGACGTAAACGGAGATATGGGGAGGTTTCCCCTTGGGCACAGTTACGTGAACCTCTATACCGTCGGCACAGTTCTTCTTAGCTATTTCAATCCACTTTGGATTAAGCTTAGCTTCGTTTCGATATATTATCTTATCTCTCTTAATAACATCTGGCTCGCCATAGAGAAGTTTACCAAGTGCCGTTTTCGTAATGTACTGATGGAATATTTCCAATACGTCTTGATTTAGATAATCATCAAGCAATCCAATCACCTATAAAAAGATTATCCCTGAATTTACATTAAGTTTACATTGGCTACAGCTCTACCCAACGCGGCTTCTAAGGCATTCTTTATTGCCTTAGCGTCAAGGGAAGCTACTAAGGTTATGAACTTAGGGCCGAAGAGACCGGGCTTCTGTAATCGCCAAGCGTCCCTTCTTGTTATCCCAGACGAGTTCGTACACTTCGATTTTTCCATCACCGAACCTAGCCTTAACTTTGTACTTCTTACCCATATTCCTCACTCATGTTATGTTTCTGACTATTCAAAAATAAGGATTTCTATATGAATAGATCTATGGTTATGTACTATTATAGATCCTTCTAATCTAATAACATGTTCATTTGAAAGTTCGTATAAACAAAGTGAAATCAGTCCCTCCGATAGAGTACCTTCTCTAAATATTTCAATGCCTTTTCATAAGCTATTTCCCTTTCATCCTTGGTTAAGTATATGTTGAAGCAGTGCTTGAGAGCCTTTAGGAACTCCTCATCGCTCAGCCTGACGTGGTAAACGGCTATGAAGGGTTTCCCGGACCTAAGGGCCTTTAGCATAGCTTCCCTAAAGCCCCTCTGTCTGAGCTCCATGGGACCTATCTCGTCTATTAAGTAAACGTCACAGTCCTCCTTGCTCAAGGCCTTTATAGCAAGCTCCTCCGCTCCTTCACAAAGCCTATACCTCCCAACCTTGGGGCCTTCGCAGTCCACCCTCGCAAGCCAAGCCTCTTCCCCGCTCACCAAGTCTATTACCTTAAAGCCTATCCTCCTCCCCTTAACCCTCACGTCCGGGCAAGTTATGCCGCAAACCTTAAGGCCTTTTTCCTTGAGGAAGTCGGCAAGCCTCTTAGCCAAGGTACTCTTCCCGGAACCCGGGGGACCGGTTATCGCTATACACCACAAGGCCCTCAACCCCTATGCAATACCGGGTAAAGCTCTACCACAGAGTTTTCCTCCAACTCCCAGCTTTCCAACGCTCTGCTCTCTATTCCGTTCACGAAGACCAAGAGTAAAGCTGAGGGAGAGCCGTCCTCCTTGACATATCTCTCGAGCTTTAGGCAGTTTCTTAGACATAACAATAGCTCCCTCAAGTCCTTCGCATCTAAATCCAACTCCTTGCCGTCCCAGAGCTTAACCTTAACCAAACTCTACCCTCCCCCATGGAGTATCTATTATGGTCTTGCCCTTAACCACCTCACCGGCTACCCATGCCCTCAGCCCTTCTTCCTCGAAGTACTTGACCGCTCCTTCATCCCCTATGACCAAGAGCCCGACCCCCATGTTGAAGGTCCTATAGGCCTCCTTGGGGTCCAAGTCCCCTGCCCTCAGTATGGCCTTGAATACCTCTGGGACGTCCCAGGCCTCGAGCCTCAAGCCCAAGCCCTTGGGTAACCTCATGTGCACCTTCTCGAAGGCTCCCCCGGTGACGTGTGCCCCCCACTTGGCCTTCCCGTCCATCATTGCCTTGAGCAAGGCGTTGTGGTAGTTAGCTACGGGAGCCAAGAGCTGGTCTAGGTACTGCTCCGGATCCAATGCCCCAGAGTCTATGAGCTTCCTTATCAAGGTATAGCCGTTGGCGTGGGGGCCAGTGGAGGAAACTGCTATTACTTTATCTCCTTCCTTCGGCTCCTCCGGCCTCGCTACCCTTAAGCCCAAGACCGTGCAGCTGACGTCATATCCCCTTATCACGTCTGGCATTATAGCAGTCTCTCCACCCGCTAAGGTTGCCCCTATGGCTTCCCCAGCCTTCGCCAAGCCTTCCGCTATCTCCTTTGCCAGCTCTGGGTCTCCCTTCTCAGAAGCTAAGTAGTCCACGTACAGCTCTACCTTGAAGCCCTCGCAAGCTACGTCGTTTGCGTTAACCATTAAGCAGTCCCAGCCCGCCACCCAGTCCCTCTTGTACTTGTGCAAGAGCAAAACCTTCGTGCCTACCCCGTCTACGTGCATGGTTATTTCCCTGTCCCCGAGTTCGAAGGTTGAAGCGTAGCCACCCAACCCCTTAGCCTTGCTCTTTACTGAGGATATGAAGCTCTTCTGCATTAACCTTTGCTTATCTATGTCAACCCCGGCCTTAGAGTAGGTCCACTTAACGATTACCACCGCCCTCTCAGAACGCTTTCGGCCCTATAAAGCGGACTACTGAAACTTTTGCTTCCCCTCCCTCCCTCGCCGAAATTGTTTTGGAATGGTTCCTAACGGAGCTGTCTATTCTGAGCGAATTGAGGAGGGTTTCATTGTGCTCAGGATAACACGTGACCCTCTTCCAATATTTAGCAAAACTGAGCCTAACAGTAGCGGGGGTCTTAGGGGTGAGCGCAAGGCTATCCATAAGCGTATACGTGCCCACTTCCACCCCTGGTGAGCAGTACTTCGAGATGATGAATGGCTTGTCGCACGTGGTGGAGCACTTCCGTTACGAATACGACGCTTACATCATTTACGAGATAGTTGACGTAAGCGACGAATTAATGTTCATGAACGCTTTGAGCGTGACCCCGGAGCAGCTCCCCGAGCCCCCCTTTGCCGTTAACTCAAAGAAGTACTACGCGACCGTTTACGTTGAAGGCATTAAGGTTAGTGTGCCCGTAGAGGACGTTCCGGCGTTGGTCAAGGAGATCTTGGAGAAGATGCTCAGGGGAGAGGAGCTGCTCGTAGGAGCCTTTGCCTCTAACCTCGTCTCGGAGCCAGCAGTAGCGTAGCACAGTCCCAAGAAATTTCTTTACAGAAGTGCCTCGGCTCCCAGTCCCAAGTTCCCCTGTAGCTTCCCTCTAAATGGAGCTTTCTCCCCTCAACCGGGTAAAGCCTTTGGTCCTCCAGCCATTGGAGCTTTATTCTCCTAGGCCTCTCTTCTTCATAGCCGCACCTCTTGCACTTCCTAAGGAGTCCCCTCCCCTTGCTCACCATAGGGCCCCCACACCTTGGGCACCTAGGAGA
>WAOJ01000162.1 GCA_015521275.1 Desulfurococcales archaeon
CTTCGCAGTAGCTGAAAGGATAGCCAGTAAGGGCTTCGGCAAGCTAAAAAGGATCGTTATGGAAACGGATAAGAACGTACTAGTAGTGAGAAAGAAAGGCAGCAAGTACATAGAGTTGGACGTGATAGAGAAATGATGCTAAAGCCTTCGGAAGCGCTCGAGCTTGCCAAAAGGCTGGGAATACCTATTCCTCCCCAGACCGAGGAGGCTCCGGCCTGCGTTAAGGCAGACGTCCCAATACCGCACAAGAGCGACGTCGGGGCAGTACTCTGTACGTACGACCAAGGTGAGCTGGAGAGAGCGAAGAAGAAAATGGAGGAGAGGTTTGGAAGGGTAATAGTACAGAAGATGGTAAAGGGAGACCTCGAACTCTTGATCTCCTCTAAGGAGGACGAGGCCTTCGGGAGGGTCCTAGTGCTAGCTCTGGGAGGTCTCTGGGCCTCCGCCTTGAAGGTCTCGAGCGTGACCGCTTGCCCCTTCTGTAAGGATTCTTTCTTGGAAGTTTTGGATCCAACACTCTTGAAGGTTTTGAAAGGGAGAAAGAGGCTGGACTTGGAATGCGTCTTCAACGTTATGGAGAAGCTTTGTAACGCGGAGGCGAAGACCTTTGAGATAAACCCGTTGATAGTTTCCGAGGAGGGTTGTTGGGCGGTGGACGTCAAAGTGTGGCTATGAGAGCTACTGCTATTGCAAACACTATGAGGGCTACCAAGAAGTCCAAAGTAATGTTGAAGTACAGGAGGGGCTTAGGCTGGGGCATTACTTTCAACGAAAAGCTCCCGGCCCTTATCTCGGCTCCCCCGAAGTTCCTCACGTAAAGCTTCATGGGCTTATATTCCTTGGGCTTCAATGTTAAATAGTTCGTGAAGTTACTAATAAGCTCATTGAAGGTCCTAGCAGTACAGAGCCTATCGACCTTAGTTCCGTAAGCGGTCTGGGAGCAGAGCATTTGCTTACAAACGAGCTTTGGTGCCCACCTCAGACACACCCTTTTGGGAACGTATTCTATCCCTTCTTTCACCAATTCGTCCTTGGCCTTAACACAAGTTAGGCCGACCTCCTCCAAATAACACGATTGAGCTAAACACTTGCTGTAGGGAAGTATTATGTCCTTATAGGTCTTGCACTTTCCAACCTTCACGCTCTTCAGTATTTCTCCATTTACCTTTAGGTCCAATATAGCTTTTATAGGCTTGGAGCAGTAATTGCTAATGCCTATTTCCAGCTCGCCAACCCCTTCCGGGACCCCGTAGCCCAAGTAAAGTAAGTCCAGCCTGGAGTAGGAAGCGCTCAAGCCCAAGCACTTCCCTAAGGCTAGGTCATATATCTCGACGTTCCCATAATACACCTTTATTTCTAGCCACTTTAGGTCTTTGAAGGTTATTGCATATGAGTAAGTTCCGGGTCCCTTCAAGTTTATGGAGAACCCGTTGCCGGTCACCGTTAAGTTTCCTTGTGCTGAGAAGGGAAAGCCCTCGAAGGAGCCCTTAACCTTCACTTCCCCGGGACACCTAGCCTCTACGTAAATGTAAACCTTGGTATAGTGGTCAGTGCTGAGGGGGTTCACGCTTACACTTATACAAGCGCTCAGCGGGATGGCTAGTACCAAAAGTGCTAGCCAAGGGCGCGCCATGCGAGCACAGCCAAAGCTAACAACGTCAAGGCGTAAAATATCATTGTCGGGAGGAGGGCTTGGTTCTGGTAGGTCGCTTGGACGTAGGAGGTGAAGTTTCCTACTTTAACGGTTGCTAAGGGGACGTTGACCTCCGGCTCGAAGCCGAAGACGAAGACCTTGGGGGGTATGAAGGGCACGACCAAGGCCTTAGTGGAGTTGGGTTCAAGCTTCACAACCCCAGTAACCGAGTTGCCCACTACGTCCAAATCCCCTTTAACGGTCACGAAGTTGCCCTTCGTGCATATCTCCCTCTTCACGTACTCGTAACCTATCAAGGAGCACTTCCAAGAGGCACACTTGGGTATGGCTAAGTATTCCGAGCAAGCCTCCTTTGGGTATTTTGCTATTAGGAAGCACTCCTTGCAAACCTTTCCTGCCTTCGTGAAGTAACAGTTATTGCAAGAGAAGACCTCCCTCTGGTGGAAGAGGACCTTCCTTACACAGATAAGCTTTCCGGGTATGAACCTAGTACAAGTCTTGAGCAGGCACTTCGGGACCTTCAAATAAACCTCTTTGGACTCTTGACAATAACTCATGAGAACGCTTTTGGATGGAGAGCCGTAGGAGAACTTTATTGTGATTGGTATAATTAAGGGCTTGGAGCAGAGGTTAGTTAAGGATATCGTTAAGGCCTGTCCGGCCCCGGCGAAGCCGAGGCCTTCCCTCAAGCCCTCCACGCCGTACCAGAAGGCTAAGCAGCCTCCCCTCAAGCTCAAGAAGCCCCTCAAGAGTTCTCTATTGCCTTCGTACGCTACGAACTCTATCTCTGAACCATCTTGAGGCTCCACCGTAAAGGAGAAGCTGCCTGTCTTCCCCCTCCAAACTATTACGCTGGAGCTGACCGTCGCGCCCTCTACCGAGGTCACGAAGGCCTTGTAAACGAACACCTTTACGGTTATGGGATCTTTGGAGCTTATCAGAAACGTTACGGTGTTATTATTCACTATTGGGTAAACTCCGAGGGAAAAGGCTATGGAAGCTAAGGCTAGGAGCGGCACAAGCCTTCTCAAGGCGAACCGTATATCTGAACGGGAGCGAGCCCCTTGTATGCGTTGCTGCTCAGCTTAGCCCAAGTCTTGTTGGTGAGCAACGGTATAAAGACCGTAACTTTGAGCGGCAAGTTGCTCTTGAACGCTACGTATATAATGGTTAACCAGAGAGACGAACTAATGGCGTATTGGTCGTATCGCCCTTGCACGCTCTTGACGGTCAAGCTCGGGAACCCGTTAAAGATAAGGGTTAGGAACCTTTGCCCCTTTCCAATAAGGGTCCCCATAACGGTAAAGTCGGACATCATAATAAAGTCTGCTTTGGTAAAGAAGTGTGTTTCGAGCGAGACGGTCACCCTAACCTTTCCCAAGTGCTTGAGCACCGTTTGCTTGTCCACCTTTCCGTTGGGAAGGTTTAAGTGCGTTAGGAAAGGCATAGTTACCTTGACCGCTATAAAGGTCGTTAAAGGAGGATTCTTGGTATTAACGAAGACGAAAAGGGCTTGCTTAGAGGAGGCCAGGGAGGGGGTCTGCGTAAGCTGGGCGTGCGCTAAGGTAACGACGGAAACGAAGCTGGAGAGGGTCTGCAGCTATACTAATTCAATGATCAAAAGTTCTGGTTCGGGCATAAACCCTATCTCAGTAAACGTGTACGTCCCTCAAGGTTCAGTTTCGGAGGAGTTGATCATTTATAGAAGTGGGAGAACTGTGGTTTACGCTTGGGGCCTTCCGTACTTGGTTATTGGGTAAGTTGAGGTTCTCTTGAACGTTTCAATTCTTTAAGAGCAACTACTCCATTACTTTCTTTTTCGATCTTTCACGCCCTTCAACATTGCCTCAATTCCAGAAGGTTCATTTCCGTTCAAATAACAAATCCTAACGTTTTATCACATCCAAAGAACCTCTTACTTCCTATTGTTCATTTCTCTTATTGTCTTTGTTCACATGGGCGCAGTTTTTGGTCGAAATAAGACCATGACCATGAGAACAAGCATAGGGGATATTTATGTTTTCATGGGCGCAGCGAAGGTCATTAAGTCCCTTCAATTTAAACTCGAGTCTCTACAT
>WAOJ01000163.1 GCA_015521275.1 Desulfurococcales archaeon
CTTTTACGTTCTTTTTCGGCTTTATGCTCCTTATAGTTCAGAACTACCTTTACGTACGCAAAGGGTCTTTCGTGATCCTTCTCGTAGGCCTTCAATTCCATCTCAACAGGCTTCTTTATGTCTAAGAAGAGCTTGGTTAGGTCTACTCCCCTTTCGCTCTCAACCCATGGGAAGTGTCTCGGAATCATGAAGTGTTTGATTTCCAAGATCGCCGAGCGCTTGTTCAAGTTACTGAGCTTGAGAAGTTCGTTAAGGAAATAGAGGACTAATATGGCTCTGGTCTTGCCCGTCCCGTTGTCCCCGGTGATGACGTTTATCCCCGGAACGATGAACTCGAACTCCGCTTCCTCTATCGGAGCGAAGTTCTTTATACTTAAAACGAAGCGCCCTCTCTTGTCCCGTGCCACTGAGCGGCTCCCGTTTCTTTCCGGCAACCCTTCAAAATGAGGCTTATTGCTCAAGAAAGGGCGAGGGCCAAGGACGTTGGATGTGGAGCCCTTAGCGTCGGAAACGTTGGGCGTTAGGAGTATGGCTGTCAGGATAGGGAACGTAGTAATAGATCCCTCGGCCTCCTTAGCTCCAAAGCGCTTCGGTCTGCCACCCCATCCCAAGGAGTGGGAAGCCCTAGTCGAGGCGAGCAAGAGAATAGTGAAGGCTATAGAGAAGGCAGATATTATAATAATAACGCACTACCACAGGGACCACTACAACCCCGGCTGGCTTTATCCCTATGACGTTTATGATGGGAAGACCTTAATAATAAAGGATTATAAAAACAACATAAACGTTAGCCAGAAGATAAGGGCTTACAAGTTCTTAAAGGCTTTGAGGGAAAAGAACTTGAGCGTGAAGGTAGAGATCGGGGACGGGAAGGAGTTCGAGGGGATAAGGCTCTCAAAGCCCTTGGTCCACGGCGACCCGAAGCTCGGGTACGTATTGGCGGTCAGAATAGGGGGTATAGTCTTTTCCTCGGACGTTCAAGGCGGGGATCGAGAGGCTTGGTCTTGGTTTGAGCCGTTCGAGCTGTTGCTCTTGGACGGCCCTCCAATATACTTGAACAAAGGAGATCCAGAAAAGTTCAAGGAGAGGTTGCTCAAGGCCAAAGGGAGAGTAATAGTGGACCACCATTCGGCCAGGCAGAAGGGCTGGAGGGAGCTTTTGGGAGTTAAGGAGGCTTATTCTGATTTACTCGGAGTGGAGGAGAGGCCCTTGGAGGCCATGAGGAAAGAGCTTTATGAAAAGTACCCCGTAGAGGAGTCTTGGCTAAAGATGAAGTTCTCAGAGGCTAGGAAGATATACTTTTCATGAGCTTGGGGACCTCCTCTATTATGCAAGTGGGACTCGAATGGCCCTTCTCTTCAAAGCAAGCCTCTCCGGCCTTGGTTACTGCGTAAGTAGCCGCCTTGGAGGCCCACCAAGGCTCGTCCCTAGCCAAGAAGGCGCCCACCACTCCGGCCAACACGTCGCCAGTGCCTCCCACGGTCATGAAGTTAGTTCCGGCGTCGTTGAGCAAGCTCTTGCCTTGGCAACTGACCACGTCAACCTTCCCCTTCAGTATTACACAAGCATTATACTTCTCGGCTATCCTTTCAGCCGCATCGACCCTAGAGTTTATATCATCTTCAAGCTTCTTGCCCAAGAGCTTTGAGGCCTCTCCCAAATGAGGAGTTAATACTGCTCTGCCTTCTAGGTCCACCTCTAGGTTAGCCAAATACTTGAGCGAGTCCGCGTCCAACACCATCTTGACGTCTTTGTTCTTTTTGAAGTACTCCAAGGCATATTGGGTCAAGTTCATTGAGTCGTTCAAGCCAGGTCCGGAAACTATTACGTCTATCTTATCCCTCTCAAAGGACTCTAGGAGGTCCTTTTGAGGCCTCCATATTAGCTCCGGATAGTTCATCCTGTTGGGAGTATAGACGTAAACCAAGTCGGCCCCAGCCCTAAAGGCAGCCAAGGCGGAGAGCCAAGGTGCCCCTTGGTAAAGTTCCGAGCCCCCTAGGACCGCTACCCTGCCGTTCTTGCCCTTCCTCTCTCCCCTAGGCCTAAGCTCTAGGTCTCCCGGACCAAGGTAATCCTCCGCCTTTTTGGGTATCCCTATTTCCACGCTCATCACTATATTCTTTATCTTCTTAAGCCCAACCTTCGGCTTGTGAACAGTTATGACCAAGTCCGGCTCAACGCAGAGTTCGCAGTTCCCGGTGTCCGGGTCCATGCCGGAGGGGACGTCTATAGAGATTACGTAAGAGTTAATGTCATTCATCCACTCTATGAGTTCTTCCGCTATTCCTCTGGGCCTCCCCCTTATGCCGGTGCCCAACAAAGCATCAATCACCACTTCCCGTTCTTCCGGCTCCTTGAGCAGTTTGGCTCCGCTCGATAATGCTCTCTCCAAATTCTTCCTTGTTATTTCCTTGAGCTCTTGGAGCCTATAGGGTAAGTAAATAGAAACGTCTTTTCCCATCAAGGCCAAGTGCCTAGCTACTACTAAGCCGTCTCCTCCCTTCCCTCCCTTCCCCGCTATCACTAGGAAGGTATCACCCACAACCGAGGTTATTCGGGCCACCCACGAGCCGGCGTTCTCCATCATGAGTTCTTCTCCGAAGCCGAGGGCCTCGGAATTCCTCTCTATGGCCCTCATCTCCCTAACGGTAATGTAACGACCCCTTCCGATCATTTCTCGGATCCAAGTAAGGAGTCAGGCTTTATTCCCTAATAACGGCGGCGCGGTGAGGGCCAAGCCGGTGAGGACGAATTCATTCTTATACGAACTGAAGGCCTTAACCGGATCTGAGTAAAGCTCATACGAATACAAAGCCACAT
>WAOJ01000164.1 GCA_015521275.1 Desulfurococcales archaeon
CCCCCTTCACCACTTTGCTGTTCCTCATGAACCACTCGACCATAGCGTAGGGGTCCCTAAACTTGTTGTATCTGCCGTAGAGCACCGGGCACTGGGACACCACTTCCAAGAAGCTGAAGCCCTTCCTAAGTGCCATCTTCTTGAAGGTGTTCTTGAGCTGGAAGACGTGGGCCGTGGTCCACCTGGCTACGTAGGTTGCCCCGGCAGAGGCCATTAGCTTGGGTATGTTGAAGGACCTCTCGAACCAGCCTCTTGGGGAGTACTTGGTTATCGATCCCGGAGGAGTGGTTACAGTGGGAACACCTCCTGTCATGGCTATGTTGAAGTTGTTTACCATTACTACCTTCAGGTCTATGTTCCTCCTGGCCGCTTGCAAGGTGTGGTTCAAGCCTATTTGGAAGAGGTCCGCGTCCCCTCCGAAGACCCAGACGTTCAGCTCCGGCTTGGCTATCTTAACTCCGGTTGCAAAGGCTACGGGCCTTCCGTGGGTGGTGTGCATAGAGTCGACCTTTATGAAGCCGCTTATCCTCCCGGAGCAGCCTATTCCGCTTATGACCACTAGCTTGTCCGGGTCCAGCTTGCCCTCTTCCTTTAGCTCGTACATAGCCCTTATGAAGGTGTTAAGTATCGTTCCTATGCCACACCCCGGACACAAGCTGTGGGGTAGGGCCTCTGCTCTGGCCAGCTCCATCTGGGGCATCTTCCTGAGCTTCTCCCTAGCCCTTTCCAATATCTCGCTACTCATATCTTAACACCCCCTTCCTCAAGTATTTGCTCCGGAGGTATGGGGATCTCACCGATGCGGTAAACGAAAGATACCTTCTCTTCTGGGACCACCTTCAATACCTCGTGCAAGAGCTGGCCATAGTTCCACTCGACCACTATAACCTTTTGGGCTTTCCTAGTCACTTCCTTGAGCTCTTTGTCCGGGAACGGGAAGGCGGTCTTGGGCCTAAACAGCGCTGCCCTCTTCCCGGCCCTCCTAGCTATGTCTACGGCTACCTTAGCTGCTCTGGCGGGGAAGCCGTAGGCGAAGATGAGTATTTCCGGATCCTCGTCGCCATAAAGCTCATACTCCACTATCTTGTCCCTGTTCTTCCTTATCTTGTCACATAGCCTCTTAACTAGCTTGTGGTGTGCCCACGGGTCTTCGCTTACCGGTATTCCCCTCTCGTCGTGGGTAACTCCGGTGACGTGAACCCTGTAGCCGGTTCCGAACTCTGGCATGGGTGGAACTAGGTCCTCTTCGGGTTCGAAGGGCTTGAATTGCTCGGGGGGAACCTTTGGCTTCTTCCTGTTCACAACCTCTACTTTCTCCGGTATTACGACCTCTTCCATGAGCAACACCGTTACCTTATCAGCCATAACCATTACGGGAACCCTCCACCTCTCCGCTTGGTTAAATGCTTTTACCGTTAGGTCGAACATCTCTTGAGCGCTGTAGGGCAAGTACGTTATTACTTCATAATCTCCGTGACCACCCCACTTGGTTTGCATGACGTCTTGCTGGGCAGCCTTGGTCGCTTGGCCGGTGCTCGGACCCTCCCTCATTCCGTTTATCAAGACTACTGGAGTCTCGGTCATGGCTGCGTAGGAAATGTGTTCTTGCATTAAGGAGAAGCCCGGTCCAGAGGTGGAAGTGAAGGCCTTAGCCCCGGCCCAAGAAGCCCCTATCGCTGAGCCCAGAGCTGAGATCTCGTCCTCGGCTTCGAAGACGACCATGCCTTGCTTTGGTCCATTCCTAATCATTTGCTCGGCTATGTCCGTGGCGGGCTCAATAGGATAATAAGCGAAGAAGTTGGCGCCCGCCGCCAAGGCGCCCATGGAAGCAGCCCAAGCCCCGCTTTCGAAGTACTTGCCGGGCTTAACCAAAGTTTTCCCGCCCCATCGTTGGGGTCTATGTGAGTATATATCCGCTTAGCTTTCTAAGGCTAACCGGCGAGGTACCTAAGTATTAGTATTATGTTATCAGCTCTTGCCAAGGCCTATGAACCTTCAAAAGCTTTTGAGAGACCGCTCGAGTTGACCCAAACTCGTTCCATAAGCGAGAGCTGAGTCTTTTTCGATCCTCTAGGAACGAACCTTTCTCACTTGAGCTTGATCAAAGCGATGATTATTCCAACGACTATGCTTATCCAAGTCGTGACAACGAAGCCTATTATCCATTTGAGCATGGTATTGAAGGTATTTCTGAGTTCTCTCATGTCCTCTTTTAGCTCTTTCCTCAACTTTTCCAAATCTTCCTTCGTGGCCATTTTCTTTTCGACCTCAGTTAGTCTTTGATCGAGCTTCTCGAGTTCCTCCTTCGTTGCCATAGTATTTTTGATCTCTATTATCTCATTCGATAGTCTTTGTTCCACCTCCTTTAGCTCATCTTTCGTAGCCATGTTTCTTTCTACTTCAGTTAACCTTTGTTCTACTTCTTTCAATTCCTCTTTGGTTACCATTGTATTCTTGATCTCAATTATCTCATTCATCAGTCTCTGTTCGGTCTCCTTCAGCTCTTCCTTCGTCGCCATAACATTCTTTATTCCTATTATC
>WAOJ01000165.1 GCA_015521275.1 Desulfurococcales archaeon
ACTGCCGCTAATAGTCCGAAGAACCCGAAGAGCACTATTGCCTTCAGTTTCCTTTCCCTCAGCATGAACCTTCGTGCTCGCAAAGCGTGAGGTAGTCAAAAAAGGCTTTCCCTCATGCCGCAAAGGCGAAATATGCTGATATTATGAACAATATTAACCATACGGTGAAGTTATATCTCATAACCTTTGCCCCGTCCAGAGGGTCCAATGGAAGCAAGTTGAAGGCGGCCAAGAACCAGTTAACGTAAGCGACGAGGGCTAACCCTATAATTCCCGTTAGCCCATACAGCATTTGTGAGATAAATGCTATTACCATGTTGGTTATGGGGCCTGCAGCTGCTATCATACCTTCGTTACCCCTACTGGGACGGATGCAGTAGAAGATCGTTACGGCTCCGGGCGCAGCAAATACGAACCTGCCCTTGGTTAATAAGGCTAGGAACAAGGCCAAAGCTAGGCCTATGGGCCACATGACGTAATCTGCAGCACAACCAACCCTTCTGGCGACCTCTCTATGAGCTAGCTCGTGGAAGATGAAGCCCGTCGCTACGGCTATCGAGATCCAGACTAGGTAGTAGATATCGCCTAAGAGGATAGCGTCTATGCCGAAGGCTATCGTGAGGACCAGCCAGGATACTAGGAGGGCTGGGAGACCCCTAAAATAACTGTAGTGTCTAGGCCTATAAGGCACGAACATAGCAATCACCTTACCTTGGTGCCAGGCGGGACCTCTTCCTCAGGAGAGATGAAGACGGGCCTTTCCGGCAAGTCTGCCAACAGTATCATTCCTTGAGACTCGAGGCCCAACATTTTCTTTGGCTTCAAGTTTGCCACGACCACTACGTACTTCCCTACCAACTCTTCGGGTCTATACCACTGCTTTATTCCGCTCAGGATCTGGCGTGTTCCCAGTTCGCCCAAGTCAACCTTGAGCTTCAAAAGCTTCTTTGAGCCCGGCACGTCTTCAGCTTCCACTATTCTCCCTATCCTTAGGTCTATCTTAGAGAATTCGTCGATGCTTATTGACACGACCGGTTCACCGCTACCCCTAGGTCGTTTCAATTTAAATAGTTATGAAAACGAGATTAAAATTGATCAAATAATGAAGGTGATTAGTGGCAAAGGCGTCGGGAAGCTCTTGGAGGACGTGATGAGGTCATCAAAAAGGTTCCTCGTTGCAGTATCACCATGGATTTCGGAAAAGTATGCAAAGGCCTTGTTTAAGAAGAGTCGTGACGGCGTAAATGTAATAGTAGTGACAACTAAGGATTCAGAAAAAATCTTCCTAAAGCTTATGAAGCAGTATTGTTCCAAGAAGTCGTCGAAAAAGCTATTCCTGCTTGGTATATTACTCTTACCCTTAATAATAGGATTACTTATACTGCTTATTGCAATTTTGAAAGCTAGGAAAGTAAAGAGCAAAGGAGGCAAGATCAAGGTCATTATAGTCGATAAAAATTTCTTTGTGCACGTTAAGGCGTACGTTAACGAGAAATATGCAATAATAGGCTCACCGAACTTGACGGAAAGCGGTCTATGGAGAAACGTGGAGATCTTGAGCGTGTTTGACAAAGCTACGGATAGAGACGAATATGAGGCTGTTAGGGAAGAGGTCCAAAAGGTCGTAAGCGAGAGCGAGAGCAACGCTAGGAAGGTCTTGCGTTGCTGAGCTTTTATTCCCTAGTGCCCCAGCCCTTTGGGGTAACGAAGTATGCCCTTGGAAGTCGTTAACGTGTACGAACACCCACAGTACAAGAACGTTTACGTAGTGGAGCTAGAGGACGGGAGCGTTAGACTAGCTACCCAGAACCTAACGCCGGGACATAGGGTTTATGGAGAGAGGCTATATCAGTGGGAGGACAAGGAGTACAGAGAATGGAATATTTATCGTTCCAAGCTAGCAGCAGCCCTTGTCAAGGGCTTGGAGGAGCTCCCCATAAAGCCCGGAGACAGCATCCTATACCTAGGAGCTGCCACCGGAACTACACCTAGCCACATATCCGACATAATTGGACCCAAGGGAAGGCTTTACGGCGTGGAGTTCGCCCCTAGGGTCATGAGAGAGTTCGTGAACTTAGCGGAAATAAGGCCGAACATCTTCCCCATCCTCGGCGACGCAAGGAAGCCCAGAGAGTATAGGCACTTAGCGGAACTGACTGACGGCCTATACGCTGACGTTGCACAGCCGAACCAAGCGGAGATAGTGGCTGATAATGCGGACTTCTTCTTAAAGAAGGGAGGCTACATGTTGATGGCTATAAAGGCGAGGAGCGTTGACGTAACCAAAAGCCCGGAGGAGGTGTTTAGAAGAGAGATCCAAATCCTCAAAGACAGGGGCTTCGAGATAAAGGACATAGTTCACCTAGACCCGTTCGACAAGGACCACGCAATGATCTACGCTATATATAAAGGTAGGGACTAACCCTTCACGCACCTCTTTACCTTCACGTATTTTGCCGCCTCCCTCACTTTCCTCAACGCTTCATCGACGTCCTCACCGATCGCTAAGAGCATGCCCATCCTCCTGTTTACGTAACTCCTAGGCTTTCCGAACCACCTTATCTGAAGCCCCGGTATCATCAAGGCCTTACCCACTCCTTCCAAGCATGGAGCCTCCAAGGGCTCCTCCGCAAGGATTACCCTAGCCGCTCCGGGACTCAAGAGCCTCGGCTTGGGAACGGGCAAGCCCATGACAGCTCTGGCATGGATGGCGAACTCGCTTTGCTCCATAGTTACTAGGGTAACGAGCCCGGTATCGTGAGGCCTCGGCGAGACCTCACTGAAGAGCACTCTGCCGTCGCTAGTAATTAAGATCTCTACTCCGAAGATCCCTAGTCCGCCTAAGGCATCCACGACCCTCTTGGCTATCTCTTGGGACTTCTTCACAACATCTTCAGGCTGCTTGGTGGGGTGCCAAGACTCATAATAGAAGTATATGCCCTTAGGCCTCTGGTGCTCTACCGGAGTTAAAGGCACGGTCTCGATGCCAGAGCCGGTATCGTGCCTATACGTGAGGGCTGTTAACTCCGTTGCTACGTCTACGTATTCCTCAACTATGACCCTCTGGCTCTTGCCCCTAGCGTGGGCTATCGCTTCTTTGAACCCATTCATAGCCTCCTCCTTGTTAGTGGCTAAAGTGTGGCCGTGACCGGAGGAGCTCATCTCCGGTTTTATCAAACAAGGAAAGCCCACCTTTTCGCACGCCTCCGCCGCCTCCTCCTCATTGTGAGCGAAGGCGTACTTGGTGGTGGGTACGCCCACCGTTTCAGCTGCAAATTTTCTCAGTTCTATCCTGTTCATCGTTATTCCGACTGCCTTAGCGTTTGGAACTACGAAGTAACCTTCCCTTTCCAAGTCTTGGAGGGCTTGGAGGTTTATCGCTTCCACTTCCGGTATTATTACGTCGGGGTGCTCCCTCCTAACCACGTCAACCACTTGGTCATAATCTAACATATCTATCACATACCTTCTATGAGCAACGTGCATAGCAGGGGCTCTGTCGTATCGATCTACTGCCACTACTTCGACACCTAGCCTCTGTAGTTCTATAGCCACTTCCTTTCCGAGTTCACCGGAACCTAAGATGAGGGCCTTGTTGGCAGTGGAAGACCAAGGGGTGCCCAAGACGTCTCTCAAGGACGTTCCCGAGTAAAAAACGCATGCCGGAGCTTTTGTCTTGTTCAGACCTCGACGTTTATCAGTGTCTCTAATACAGCCTTCGTCGCTTTATCCATGACTGGGGCCAACTGTTCATGGTGAAGCAAGTCCTTTTTAGAGGGCTCTACTAAGCTGTCAGCTATTATTAGCAGTGCGCCGGTCTTGAAACCCCTCATCCATCCTAATGAGAAGAGGGTCGCACACTCCATCTCTACCGCGATAACACCTCTCTTGCTCCAGAATTCAATGAAGTGTTCGTCCTCAGCATAGAACGCGTCCGTACTGACAACGGGACCGCTATGAGTGGGCAAGAGTTCTCTGGCGTTCTTGTAAAGTTCTACAGTAACCCAAGGGTCCGGGGAGTTCGGTAAGCAGCAACCGGGGGCGTAAGCCCCTAAGGTGCCTCCGTGGTAATAGGCTGCTCCAGTTGCAACTACTGCGTGAGTAACATCAACGTCCTTCCTCAAGCTCCCGGCAGTACCCAAGCGGACTATTGCCTTTGCCCCAAGCATTGCCAGTTCTTCAAACACTATAGCAGCCGAGGGGGCTCCTATGCCGTGGACGGCGACGCTTACAGGAACCCCTTTGTACTTTCCAGTAAACACGAGCAAGTCTCTGTTATCGCTTACTAACTTCGCGTCCTCTAGGTAATTCTCCGCTACCATCCTAGCCCTAGCCGGGTCGCCTACAGCTATCACCCTCTCGGCGACCTCGCCGGGCTTAGCGGTCAAGTGCTGGGGCTTCACGGTTTCACCGTTTTCGAAGGACACGAGGTACTTCAAATACTTCCTTCGGCCTAGTCTGGTCAGAGGGTCTCATTGCTCCCTTGTAAAACCACCTCATTCGGAGCTAGAGTGTGCTTAGTCGCAATGAACAAGCCCTTGATAGGAGACGGGAATCCAAAGCGCTTGCCGATCTTAGCGGTTAAGGTAAGCACCGGGAAAGCCGTTGAGAAAGGCATTGAGCACTACCTCACGGCTCCCTGGAAAGAGGGATGGGACGAGTGGATCAAGCAAGCAAAGGACTCCTTCCCCTCCGTTTTGGAGCACGTTGTGCTCACCTTCCACATAGACGGGTGCTCCAGAGTCTGCTCGCACCAATTGGTTAGGCACAGGCTGGTCTCATTCACGCAAGAAAGCCAGAGGTACTCGGAAGTTAGGGTACTGAAGGTCATCAAGGCCTCTAGCTTAAAGGAGGCCAAGGAAAAGTACGAGAAGCTTGAAGATTATGGAATCTTGAAAGAATTATTCGTAATACCTCCAGAACTGAAGGGAGATGAGACATATATGAATAGCCTCCTGAACTCCATCTTGGAGTACTTGGAGCTAAGGCTCAAAGGAGTTCCTATGGAGGACGCACGCTTCGTCTTGCCTCAAGCGATCAGAACTTCCTTGCTCGCTACGGCAAATTTGAGGGAGTGGCTCCATGTAATAGAGCTTAGAGCGCATCCCAAGGCCCAGTGGGAGATAAGGGAGATAGCTGAGAGGATTAAGGAGTTAATAGAACAGGTGGGACCTCGGTCCAGCCCCGCTTGAAGTCATCGCTGGGCGCTCGCTCTTTTCCCCACTTCCTCATGGGCTCCCACTGAGACCTTCAATATGGAAGCCTTTCCCGGTATCCTCTGGACTATCTCATCTTCCTTAATACCCTCTATTAGTCCTTGAAGCTCCGGGTGGCTCACTTTTGAGGCCCAGAGCTTCTTGAGCCTTTCAGCCACCTTCCTCTTCTCCGAATCTCCGGGAGCTAATATAGCGTAGACGATACTTCTCTTTGAGACTAGATCTGGGGGTCCCACTATTACCCTCGGCGCTCCTTCGTAAAGCTCCACACCTATGCCAAGCCTTAAGGGTATATCCCTCACGTACTCCCTCTTACCCCTTATGATGAAAGCGCCCTTGGCCACGTACTGACCGCTCGGTGGAGTCTTACTCACTTGAGCGCCCTTAACGTAGAAGACGTCAACAGAAGCCCTGCCATCCTTCCACGCCTTCGAGTAGCAAGCAGTAATACAAGCGGCGTCTCTCAAGTCCTCCTCGCTGGGCTCCCTTCCCTCGAGCTTGAGCACAACTGCCGGTGCGCCTTGTACCTCGGCGTGCATGAATATGTCCTCGTCCTCCAAGTACCTTCTAACTACGCTCTCGTTCTGGCTGGCGTCCCTGCCACCTATCGCTAAGAACCCATTCCTCGTTATTATCCAATGATACTTCTCATACCATTCCTTCTTCCTACGCTTTGCTCTCTCCTTTGCCATCTCTTTTCTGATCTTCTCCTCAACCCTTTCCAACTCTCTTTGTAATTCCTCTAACGCCTTCAAGGCTCTCTTGTACTTCTTCTCGTATTCCTTGCTCTTGGCAAACAGCTCCCTAACGTACTCGTCTAGGCTTTTCCCCTTAGGAACCTTCAGCTCTTTATCTTTTACCCTTAGAACCCCTTCTCTCTTAAGCATCTCTTCATACTCGTATAAGTTCGAAGCTATCTCGGTCGCCAAGATTGCATATTCTTCGGATAACTGTTTGTACTGTTCTGCCAGCTTCCGCTGCTCCTCCATAGACCTCATTATCCTTTCCTTCTCCCTTGAGACCATCTCTTCTACACTTTCTTCCGTCTCCTCGACCTCTAAAGCAGAGAAATACTTATCGAGAACTCTGTCCGGCTCTCCCTTGTCTATCTCATAACCTTCTGCTTTGAGCAACGTAGGCTCAAAGGGCATAAACGCGAAGGGTTGTTCTTTATAAGCGAGGTAGAAGGTACCCTCCATCGACTCCTCGAAGACTTCCTTTATCTTCTGTTTTATCTTGTCCAACTCCTCGGAAGTGAGTTCCTTAGGCTTTTTACTCTTCTCAACGCCAGCTCTGAAGAGAACTTCCTCCGCAAAGTCCGCAGGAAGCTTCTGCCCAATTATTAATCCTCTAACGACGTCCTTACCCTTCTTTATCCTCTCCTCTAACCCATTTAAGTCCTTGAAAGGATCGAAGTCTGGAGAAGGCGGTGGGACATACTTCTCCTTCCTCTTTATAACCCTATCCTTCATTTCCTTGTATTCGTTAGCATAGAGGATAGTGTCATTCTTATCGGTTAGGAGGGCAACCCCTCTGGGCACGAGTTCCACTATCAGCTTGTAACGCTCGTCGCCTTTAGCGAGTTCTAACTTCAACACTCTATCGTGACCAACGGTACTAACATCTATCACCTTGGAACCCTTGATATATTTCCTGAGACCCCCTGCAAAGGGGTGAAGCCTTTCCGGGGCCTCGGGAGGGCTCTCGGTTAGGTGGACCCTCCTACTCGGTTCAGCTATTAGGACAGCTGTGCCCGCTCCCCTCCTCTTCACCTTCATCCACAGTAAGCCGTCCTTATAGTAAATGTTGTTTATGGTAGAGCCCTTAAGTCCCTCTCCACTGTTCTTTATCCAGGAGAGGAGGTCCAAATAACTCATAGAAGTTTTTCTCTTCAAGCGCTCCCCCTTTAAGTACCGGATCCGGCTTTATTCAAAGGAGTGCCAAAGACTCAGAAAGGGCTTCAACTAAGTCCCTTATGCTGACCACTCCCAAGAGCCTCTTGTCTTCATCAACGATCGGTAAGTGCCTTATTCCGTACCTAAGCATCTTGGTTAAAGCGCTCTCAACGCTCTCGTTCGGGTTTGCGAAGATTAAGTCTTCTGTCATGTACTTACTGACGGGCTCATCAAGCTTAGCACCGGAGGATATGGCCTTTACCAAGTCCCTTTCGGTAAAGATGCCGACCACCTTACCTCCTTCCGTAACCACGACGCTTCCCACGTCATTTTTAGCCATCAGCTCAGCAACGTGTTTGAGCGTGTCTTTAGGAGAGCACGTGACGGGTTCTTTGCTCACCAACTCGAGGAGGTTCAAGGTCTTGAACCCTATCTTATGAGTGCGCCTCAGCTTAATTAGATAGGGGGTACAAGGGTCTGGGAAAGCGATGGCTAAGGTGCTCTTACTGGGAGGCCTCGGCGGTCACAGCGGTCAAGCTTTCGCAATAGCCAAGTTCTTGAAGGATGAAAGAATAGCCTTCGACGTGGCCACCTTTCCGGGGACCGAGAAGAGGTTCAAGGGGTTGGCTGAGAGGGTCATGACGTTTCCTCAACTGCTTATGCCTCCCAAAAGGAGGCCTAACCCCCGCGCTATACTTAGTTTGTACAAAATACTTACTATGAAGAAGTACGACGTCGTGATTGCAAACGGCAGCAACTTCGCGATCCTACCTTCGCTTTGGGTAAAGGTTCGGGGAGGAGTGCTGATCAACGTGGAGACAATTGACGCGGTAGTGGTGCCCAACAAGGCTGCCAAACTCTTAAGCAAATTTGCAGACTTCACGATTGTACACTGGGAGGAAATGAAGCAACACTATCCTAAAGCCATGGTCTCTGGTCCCATATACGAGCCGCCCCTCTACGAGCCCGAAGACGGCGGCTACGTGCTAGTGACTGCGGGAACGTTGGGCTACGAGGAGCTATTCACAGAGGCGATAGAGCAGCTCTCCGAACATTTCGAACTGGTTATTCAGTCCGGGAGGGTGGATCCCGAGAAGTTTAAGATGAAGGGTGTTAGGGCCTTCAGATACACTGAGGACTTTCACAAGGTCTTGGCAAGGGCCAAAGCCGTCGTGGGTGTCTTCCCGGGAACTACCCCCGCGACCGCGACGTTAGCTTATGACAAGCCAACCGTGATAGTCCCTAACTTGAGGTTGAGGAGTGCTGCGAGCTTAGAAAACATGGAACCCTTTGCGAGGAAAGTTGGTGCCGTAGTGAGCGACTTGAAGGGTCTAAGGGATGCCTTGGAAAGGGCCTTCAGAGTGAAGAGGCCCAAGTACGAGAATGGGGCTAAAAAGGTGGTGCAACTGGTATTGGACGTGCTTTAGTACACGTAAGCTATAGCTATGCCGCCCACTCTCTTCTCAACAGCCTCCTTGTGAGTCATCAAGCCTTGAGGCGTACTTATTATTAGTATCCCCACATCCTTGCTCGGCAAGAACCTCCTTAGGTGCTCCGGCAACACCAGCAAGTCTCTGTAC
>WAOJ01000166.1 GCA_015521275.1 Desulfurococcales archaeon
AGTAGAGGCTTGGCTCTACCGAACCTTCCACTTGGATGCGGAACCACGAGCCTCCGAGCCCTCCGGGGATCCCAAAGAGGTGAATAGGGAAGAGGTCTCAAGCCCGAAGGCAATGAGGCCTTACGCCGCTTTGCTCGCCTATGCCCACTACCGCTGGGAGCCATCGGACATACAGCTGGTCTTGGAACATCCCAAGGGCAAGCTGTGGGAAATTCCCGGAAGCTCCGGGCCGGTTGCCGTTGCCTTTACGGTAGACGAGGAACCCCCAGAGGACCCTTGGAGGGTAACCAAGGGAGCTGCCTTGAGCAGGTTACTCTCAAGGATAGAGCCGACGGAGGTCAGGAGGGTAGTTAGGATAGCCGTGGTGCCGGAACTCCAGAGGAGGGGCTTGGGCTCGAGGCTCCTCAAGGCGTTAGAGGCTGAGGTAACTGGGGCAATATTCTCAAACCACGAGGTGCTAGACTTCTGGATAAAGAACGACTACAAGGTGATATACGTTTCCCCCAAGTTCAACAAGTACACCGGAGAGAAGAACGTTGCAGTAGCAAAGGGAGGAGATGTGGTCTCTAAGGCCTCAAGGCTCTTCGTTAAGAGGTTCTTGCTCTCCGCCCATGCCGTTTATAGAGACATAGACCCGAAGAAGGCCGTTAAGATGATCTCGAACGCCGAGGACGTTGACATAAACCTGGAAGTGGAGGAGGAGCTGCTGGAGCTTTACTTGCAAGGGAAAGTGGAAAAGGAATACTCGTTCCCAGCCCTCTACGCTTGTGCCTTGAGGCACTTCAAGGACTTGAGTCCGGCTTCCTTCGGCTTCCTAATACAAGGCAAGACCGTCTGGGACTTGGCCGCTTCGTATGAGACAAGGCCTCAAGAGGTAGAGGAGCTATTGGAAGACGACTTGAAGTCCTTAGCGTTGAAGTGCCTAAAGCATATTTCGTCCCAATCCAAGCCCAAGGCCTCTTCCGGCGAGGACTCCCTCAAGTAGCCGTTAACCAACGTATAAAACCTATCGCACTTGATCATAGCAGCCAAGTCGTGGGTAACCACCAAAGAGACTGCGGACCTCTTGCTTATTTCTTCCATGACCTTAATAGCGTTTGAAGGATCCAGCTGGGAGGTAGGCTCGTCGGCCAAGAGACCCTTACAGCCCCTAGCCAAGGCTAAGGCTACGGAAACCCTTTGCTTCTCCCCGGAGCTTAACTTCCCAACCTTTCTCTCGAGCTTATCCCTTATTCCCAATTCTTCTGATATCTTTAAGAAGTTCGAAACCATTTCCTTGGGCTTGGAGCAAGAGTTGAACTTGCTCTGATATTCTGCTAAATCCAAAGGTGTCGCGTAAGGAGGCAAGCTGGGCTCTTGAGGCACGAACGGCCACTTGAGCTCTTCATTCAATACTTTTAGAAACGTGCTCTTGCCTAAGCCAGAGGGACCTATCAAACAGTTTACCCCTTCTTTAAGGAAAACCTCCTGCTCCCTCACTATTACCTTGTCGTACTTAACTTCCCTAACCCTGACCAAACCGCGTACCCGTTTATTGCGTTGTTTAATACAACAAGTGCTTTTAGCACATCTACTACTATTAAGCCGTAAAACGCCTCTTGAGGGAAGAAGATGGCTATGATGCTGAAGACTATCCAAGAGGCTATTTGCGTATATAGCAAAAGCTGGGGGTTTTTAGTAAGGGGAGCCATTAGGGGGTTTGCCTCCTTCCCCTTCCCGCTCTCCAGTACTATCATCGTCGTGTAGAAGTCCGAAACAGCCAAGATGAAGTAGAGTAACGAAAGTATTAGGGCTGTTGCCAAGTAATCCAAGGCCTCACCCTTTTTACCCACGAGAATGCCTATCCCTTTTAAGGGAACCCCTTGGAACATTCCCTAAAGCCCTCGCCGGAGGAGGATTTAGCTTCGGCTGCGGACAAGTTCATCGCTTACTTGGAAATTTCCCGGAGCAACCCTAAGACGGTTAAGAGCTATAAGGCCGCAATAAGGGACTTCATAAAGGTTATTGGAAATAAGAAGGTAAAGGAGCTCAAGCCAGAGGACTACATTTACTGGGTTAGGTTCAGAATGAAGAGGGGATTTGATAGGAGCTTGAAAGACGAAAGGGCCATGAAGACCACCTTACACTACTACAGTCTATTCGTAAAGAACTTCTTGAAATGGTTGGGCATAGAGGGCCTGCCAACGGTTCCGAAGCCCAGGAGGGACGTGGTGGACGCCTTAAGGCCCGAAGAGGTGGAGAGGCTTTTGATGGCAGCCCAGATGGACCCGATAGACTTCCTAATAGTATCCCTCCTCTTGGAAACCGGCATGAGAGCCTCCGAAGCTATTAACGTTAAGCTGGAGGACGTGGACTTCTCCAGGAGGCAAATAAAGGTTAGAGGAAAGTATGGGAAGGAAAGGATCGTTTTCTACGGTCCTTTGACGGAAGAGGCCATTAGGAGGGCTTGGCCCCTCATATGGCAGAGCGGCAAGCTCTTGCCCATGAGCTACCAAGCCTTGTACAAAAGGTTAAAGAAATTGGCCAAGAGGGCCGGCTTGCCTCCGGAAAAAGTCCACCCACACGTGCTTAGGCACACCTTTGCCACAGAGGCCTTGAGGAGGGGAATGAGCCTTCCAGCGGTTCAAAGGCTCTTGGGCCACAGCGACATAAAAACTACTCAAATATACTTGCACTTGTTAGTGGACGACGTGAGGCAGCAGTACTTCGGCGCCTTCTCACAGCCCTATGGAGACCAAGTAGGAGTACACCGTAAGGGCTACGAACAGCCCTACCCCCAAGCTCAGCCCGTAGTCTATGGCGAACTTGAGTATGTTGGAGAGCACTATCTTCACTATGCTGGCCACGACCAGCCAAGTCACTACGAAGGTTACTATCCCCAGTATGAGAGTAACGTTCACCACGCTTCACCACCCCCTATATCGATAGGTGGAAGAGCATATACACCACGTACAGCCCCGCTATCAGCCCAGCCAAGCTGGCAACGTTGGACGTCACCAAGTCCACCACGAAGTCCCTCACGAACGCCAGAGCGTGGAGCAGTTGGAACACTAGGTAAGCAGCAGCAAGCCCCGTCACAGCAGCGACCGTCAGCGCTATGGGGTCAACCACCTTCCCACCATAGAGCTACCGAAAGGTCCGGTTTTAAGTATCCCACCGACGGGAGGGGAGGAGTAACTCATGATGCTGGCATCGCTGCTGCTGGCTTACAGAGGGGAGCCTTGCGAGGTCTTGGAGGAGGACCTCAAGCAGTTGGAGGCTTTGGGTTTAGTGAAGGGCAAGGAAGTTACAGCCAAGGGCAAGGAATTGGTGGAAAAAATCCTTACCAAGCCTTTGAC
>WAOJ01000167.1 GCA_015521275.1 Desulfurococcales archaeon
CCCAGCCCATTAAAATGAGATCTTCGAAGGGAACTTTGGGAAAAGGTTCATGGCGAACGACGATAAAGAGGGCAGAGAAGGGTACCCTTGGTGGTTTTTGGATCTTAGTAGCGCTGGGGCTCGGAATAGCTGCCGTAGCCCTCTATCAAGCCCGTCAAGAGAAGGGGGCTGAAGGTGGCGAGAGTGGCTAACGAGCGTGCGAGCGACGTATGGAGTCCGGTTTTGGTCATCGTCACGCTCGCACTATTAATACCGGGATACCTAGACTTTGCCGTAAAATTTACTCTATCTAGAGATCTTAAAGAGCTCATACACTTCATGGCTCTTGATACTACCTTAATAATTATGGTATTCGTAAGCGAGTACATCGCCTTGCTCTCGAAGAGTAAGAAAGATGATAGGTACATTTGGCGCATATCCGAGGTAACCAGCTACGTGGTCATCTCCTTAACCATAGTCCTAGTGTTATCGTGGACTTCATTCTTTTACTTCAATCCTTTGCGAAGTTGTTCCAAGTGTACGACCGTCATAAGAGTAATGACACGCTTAATTATGTCACATGGTTAATGTTTGAAGCATACGGAATTAAGGTATGGGGAGTGAGGGGCTTAAGGAACCCACTTGTAGTTATCATGTTTGTCATATCATTAGTTATCTTGCCGTTGTTAGTCACTCTCGTTGCGATGTGGTTTCCCGGAACAGTTATGTCAGTTCTCCTATGTGCGACTATAGCTGTCGCTATCTACGAGCTGTATAAAAGTGTAAGAAAAAGCCTATAGCTAACATAACTTACTCGCTATGTAAGGAATTATGGTAGAGCTGGTATCAACTTCAACAAGGGAGCAGTTCCTATCAAGAGTCCCACCTTGACGTTTTCGTCCAAGCTGAGCTTGGCTGCCTTGATCAAGTCAACTTCAGCTATACCGTAGAGCTTGTACAGCTTTAGCAAGCCTAAGGAGATCATGGCTGAAGATATGAAGTTTAAGTAATAGAGCTTCACTGACCATATTATCAAAGTCCCGAAAGTGGTGGCCAAGGTCTTCGAAGCCTTCACCGCCTTATCTATACCGAAGTCCGCCGGGAAGCTGTGCAAGCCGTTTTTCCTATCGAAGTCAACGTCCAAGATAGCGTACAATATGTCGAAGGAAGAGACCCAAGAGGCTACGGCTATCACGTAAACCCAAGGAACCCTAGCTAATGCCTCTAAGAGGTTTGGTGCGTCACCGCTTACAGCTATAGCTCCCCCTACTACTGCCCCTCCCAGTATTGCTCCTAACCAGAAGTGAGCTATTGGATATTTCCTCTTCAAGTAGGGGTAAACGTAAGCTAGGATCGGGAATATGGGGCTTAGTAAGAAAGCGTAAACGTTTAAGAGATATGCGGAAAGGAAGTATATGCCCAAAGATACTATTGCTAAAGCGTATGCCTCCTTCAAGCTCACCCTCCCGCTGGGTATAGGCCTCCTAGCCGTCCTCGGGTTCTTTGCGTCTATCTCTCTGTCCACAATATTATTAATTATTAAGGCGAAGGACCTTATTCCGAAAAGGGCCGTAAAGATCAGTATGGCTTGTTTCAAGTTAGGAACTTTAACCAAGACCGCTCCAGAGTAGGCGAACGGGAGGCTGAAGAAGGTGTGTTCAACCCTTATGAGTTCGGCGTAATCCTTCAACTTCAAATTGTGTCCCCTTCAAGACTATTGACAAGGGGAGCTTAATCGGGATGAGCGGAATTGCACGTCTCTGAGCGGTGAAGTGCCTCCACCGGCTGCGACCGTCCTTTCAAGCATTTCAATAGTTACCTCATTTGTTATAAACGGAATTCTAACTTTTTCTCAACGGGTTAAGGGAAATTGGCAGTAGAGAGCCCGTTAAAACTCGTGCTTAACGAAATGATGCGCGTTGAAGGAATGAAAGCCATACTAGTAGTATCCAAAGATGGCTTCTTGATAGAGTACGTCAGCCAACTGGGAAAAGAGGTTGACCCCGAAAGCATAGCCGCGATGATAGTAACAGTTTACGGTGCAACCAAGAGGTTCGGAGAGGAGTTCGGTCTGGGAGACATGGACATGAGCATTATAGAGTATGAGAAGAACACCGTGCTCATGGCTGACTTGGGAGAGGCGATAGTAGTTGTCATAACTGACAAGAGCGCGCTACTAGGAAGGATAAGGTACGAGATAAAGAAGCAGAGGGACAGGCTCAAAGCAGCCCTCGCTGCATAAATTTTAAACCCTACACGCGCCCACTGCTCTGACCATGAGCGAGGAAGAGTTCATCGAGGGTACAGAGGAGACCGAGGAAGAGGGAGAAAGCGCGACTACCGCCTTCCCAGTGGAAGGACTGGAAGTAACGGTCCAAATGTTGGACTTGTGGAACGAAGTCTTGAAGGGTAACATATCCATCGAGGAGTTTAAAGAAACCATGGAGGCCCTCCAGAACCTCGCCTCCAGCGGGACCAAGAGGAGAAGAAGGAGAAGGAGGAGATGACTAGAGGGTGCAAGCGCTGAGGGGATGATGAGTTACAGACCCAACTCCCTATCAATCGTTTCTTTAAAGATCCTCCACCACTCGTATTCCTTCCCATACCACTCCGGGAGGAGCCTCTTAGCCATAGTGGCTACTACGTCCTTCGTCTTTCTCCCTTCCCAAGGAACCGGTTCGGCCTTGGCTTCCCTCGAATAGAGGGCTATTTCTCTATATATCCCTTTGGCATACTCATCATCAACTCTCTCCCCTATCACTTTCTCATACATCAAGGGCAAAGCCTTCTCGGCCCACCTCCTGTGGAACCTACATATGCCGGCGTTGTCCACCATTAGTTCCTTCAAGGCCCTCCTCAAAGAGCTCTTGGCGAATTTCTCCGGCTCGTCTATGGTAGGCCTATAGTTGGTCCAGTACCTACCCAAGACGTACAGCGGAGAGACCATTCCAGGGGCCCAGTACAAGTTGGGCGTCATGTAGCCCCTCTCACCGAAGGCCACGTAAACTGCCAAGTCCTCGAATTTCGCGTCCTTAGCCCCGAATCTCTCGTCGAACTCCTTAGCGCTCAACCTTATTCCCTTTTCCGCGACTTCTCCCATTATCTCCTTTCCGTTCAAGTAATCGTCCAACAACTTCTTGGCTATCCTAAAGTTCCTCTCGCTATCATCAATGGGGTCAAAGGAGAGGGGATCGAAGTTGGGGACCTCGTCTATTCC
>WAOJ01000168.1 GCA_015521275.1 Desulfurococcales archaeon
GACGAGCTTGTAGTGGTTTAGGACCTCTTCCAAGCCCAACTTTTCCCAGAGGGAATAAACGGTAGCTATGTCGCCGTGGAGGTCTCCGTGGAATACTGTTCTCACGTCGGGGAAGAGGTGAGATATTGGGAATACTCCTCCCTCGTACATCCTCTTGAGTATTTGTTTACCCTCATCCAAGAGCTTGACCACTTCTTCGGCGCTTAGGGAAGCTGTGGTCTCTGCAAATTCTGCCAAGTCCTCGACGGGCAAGTCTTTCAATTTCACGGTTATCACCTAGAGGGGTCCCTTCGCGGTAATTTCTTCATTGCATAGCTCCAGGGGGGCAAGTCGTGGTCATCCCCCTTGTTCCAACAGAGATATGGGATAAATGCTACATTTAACCCTTGAGAGCCTCTTGAAGAGTTCCCTTCCATTCTTCGTCTTTATTATCATCAATACCTTGTGTCCCTCAAAAATAGAGGTCATCACAATGGCATCGTTTAACTCCTTTACGACCGACGGTAAGTTGTCCACGCTCGTTAAGATGATCATGAAGTTGGCCCTTTCCGGATCATTTATGGCTTTCAAGTAATTTAAGAACGACCTTATCGCCAGCTCCACTACCTTTGACCTAGTAACACCCATACTCTTCGCTATTCTTTCCAACTCGTCGGCTATCTCTTTTGGTAGAGCTACTCCAAACCTTACGTTCATTTTCACTCGTCTGTTCCTGTGCATCACGGCTTAAATAGGAAAGCTAGTAGACGGAGAGTGTCCACCAGATCAATATGAGGGCAGTCAAAGCCGTTACGAGTACGTTAGTCCACTTCAACAACTCTTTGGAACCCCAGAGCACTGCCAAGAAGCTCCCGACTTGATTTAATACGCCTACCATCATTAGCAATAGGATAGCTGCAACAGTAATTCGAAAGGTATCTGTCAAAGACTCACCGTTTAAGCTTCCCGGGAACAGCTTAATGAGGGCTAGGCCCTTGGGTATACTAGAGGAAATAATAAACTTCACCAAGGAGAGAGTTGAAATGGAAAGGAAGGAACTAGTCATGCCTAAGAGGCAAAAGCCATTGCTGGACTTTAGGGCCTCCTTGGAGAGAGGCGCCTTCTCGGTTATAGCTGAGTACAAGCCCTCCTCGCCCAGTGGCGTAAGGGCTAGGTGGGGCTTGGAGGAGTACTTAGCCAGAATCACAAACGCAGACGCTCTCTCAGTCCTTACTGAGCCCAAGTGGTTCAAGGGCTCCTACTGGAACATTTACAAGGCTTCCAGCCTCACCGACAAGCCCATATTGCTCAAAGACTTCGTCGTGGATGAGCTTCAAATTGAAGCGGCTTACGCGTTTGGAGCCGACGCAGTCCTACTCATGATAGATGTGCTGGACGAAGACGAGCTGAAGTACTTGGCCTTAAAGGCCAAAGCAAAGGGGTTACAAACGCTTGTGGAGGTCAGCTCCCCAGAGTGGGCGGAGGCCTTGTCGAGAGAGCCGTGGGTAGACGTCTTGGGCGTTAACTCCAGAGACTTCAAGACGTTAAAGGTTAGCGTTGAAAGGATCTTTGAGGCTTCTAGGCACATAGACGAGAGGGCTTTCCCCTTAGCCGAGTCCGGAGTTAAGGGAAGCAAGGAGGCCTATGAGCTGGGTCTTAGGGGCTATAGGGGAGCCTTGGTAGGGACCAGCCTAATGGAGAGCCCCGACCCCTTCGGTCTGATAAACGAGATCAAGCTTGCCGGTACATCGGGGCTCTTCTCCTTACCTTAAAGTCCCTCTCCTCCAACCACTTGACAGCCTCTTCCAAGGGCATATCCTCTATTACCACAGCCTCTGAGAAGGAGGGGTAAAGGTATACCATGCCGGCTACCTTCCCACCTTTCATCAAGACGAGCCAGTTCGCATGCCTCGAGACGTAATAGCCTAAGGACCTTAGGTATGAGGCCAACTCCTTAGCCGCGTTTTCCCTTATGAAGACCTTCACGCCTCCCCCTTGTTAACGCTTTTGCCAGCAAGAGGCCTATCAAGCTTGTCGCCGGGACATTGCTCTGTGGTAACTGAGTGTAGCTGTAGTTCACTTGGTAAACGGATATGGAAACTGTTCCGTTGGCAACAGCCTTCACTGGAAAGGTCTGGAGCGCCGTGTACTTGGTGGAGACCTCTACGGTCGCTGTTATTGGCTCTCTGTAAACCACAATTATATTACCAGAACTCTCGACGTTGGCATTCATAAGATAATAGGTTACGTTGTACGGTGCGTTGTAAGTGCAAGTCAGAGTCGAATAAGGAATTACTGTAGCGCTGGCAATCAAGTAGGCCTCCTTTGGGGAAACTACCGTCGTGGAGAGCGGGGAAAGGGTTGAGAGAGTGTTGGTAGTTAGGAAGACTGAATTAGTCAAGACGAGAGAAAATGGCTGAGCCACGGTAATGGTATAGATACTGTGCTTTATTGTGGTAGTTAAGTTAAATATCGTGGTCGCTAGGGCCGGAGCCACCAGCTCGAGGGTAAGGGTAGGTATTGCGACTATTGCCTTACCCGAACACCTAGCCGTGTAAGCTTGATAATACGGCATCGTGACGGTGTCCACCAATGTATATATCCCTTTTACGTAGACAAGCTTGTAAACCGGTTTGAAGAGCTTTGTGAGCGTTAGGGTAGTTAAATAGGAGTAAGTGTTGGTGTTTAAGGTTAGGGTAGTGGTGGCGCTGGCTATAAC
>WAOJ01000169.1 GCA_015521275.1 Desulfurococcales archaeon
GGGCATGAAGAACGTGAAGGATATTGAGGCAATGAGTTCTCCGTTCGGCAGTTCGAGGATGGACAGCATTGAAAATAACGCTAATAAAACGAACATCAATATAATGTACTTTACGTTTAGCTTCAATATCTTCGCAACGGAATAAACGATTAGGGAAAGGCCCAGCGCTTCCAGAGCAGTACCAATTAAGGAATATGTCACAATTCCCAAGCAAAGCGTTCCGCAAAGGACTTCCTTTACCGCCAGCACTACTAGTCCATAAGCGAAATACTTCAAGCACCTTAACATGGGGTATTTGGAGTATGAGTAGGAGATGTAGGCTAACAAGAGTTCGGAGAGGCCCACCAAAGCCTCCGCAAAAACGGTGGGCTTCATACCTATCACACAGTACCATTCAATAGGAATAACCTTCTTCCTATAAGGAAAAATGAGGTTTTGGATTACAAAATTACTTCATCTGCTTCATCCTTTCCATATTCTCCCTGAAACACTTACCTACGCTCTTAGCCATGGCTATCATTAAGCCAAGTCCGTACATAACGTCTGGGTCCCTCAAGGCCTTTAGCAAGCCCATTAGGCCCACCGGCTCTACCCCCTTGTCCATGACCTCTTCTAAGGCCTTAGTGCTACACTGGCTCAAGCCCATGCTAGCGTACTTGAGCTTTGCCGCGTCAGCCTCTTCAATGCCATTTAAGGCCCCTTCTACCATGACCATAGCTTTGAATAACCTTCTGTCTTGGGCCATGTAGGTCATTAGGTCTTCGTAGCGCTCCACCATAGCCTTTAACATGTCCAGCAAGCCGCTCTCCTTAAGCTTCGTCATAATGTCTAGCAGCTCCTCTAATGCCTTTCCAGCTTCCTCCATCTTCTCTTCATTAACTGGGAGCTTCTCCATGGCTTATCACCTCAAGGAAGCTATCCAACCTAGGTAAAAGCTCAACTTCATGGATTTTATCAAAGGACTTGTTAAGCTGACATACCTTTTGGTCTTCACCACGTTACCTTCCTTGCCAATTATTTCGAAAACTATCATCATGCCCGTGGGACCCAAGTCGGCCACCAAGGGCACTTGGTTGGGGAACGGTATTGGGGCGCCGGATCCAGTTATTTCTGCTATAGCTGAGTCGGCAGCAGCTACGGCAGCTGCATGAGTGATTACTCCCACGGGAGGAAGCCTCATGCACGGCATGGCTGCATCTGTTGGAACGAAGATGTTGTTGAACTTGGGATGCCTAAAGTTGGGGAAAGTGCTTACCAACCACCTCTTATCGTTAGGGCATAGGAACTCCTCCTCGCTTGCAAGGAATTTCGGCGGCCTGTTAGGAGGCATGTATATTAGCAAGTCGTACTCTTCCTCACTCCCGTCTTCGAACTTAACCTTGTTTTCCGTAACCTCCTTGGGAACCTTGCCAAACTTGTACTCTATCTTTCCGGGGAAGTACTTCTGATGGATCATCCCAACGGTCATTGGTATCTCTTGCATGCTCTGCATTATCCTCTCCTTGGAAGCTGGCAATGTTATGGTTACGTTAGCGTCGACGCCCTTCTTCGTGGCCAAGTAGAGGAGCTTTCCAGCTAGTTCGAAGGGGAGGCCCGCGCACCTAAAGGGGAACTCAGGAGCTAGGAGTAAGACTTTTCCTCCATTGAAGTCCTTTAACGCCTCCTTCAGCTTGAGGGCACCGTCTAAAGTGTAGGTATGGTAACCGTGTTCCTTCAGTCCCGGCACCTTTTCGAAGTCGTAGCTCACGCCCGTGCACAAGAATAAGTAGTCGTAGCTGTACTCGTCGTTACCTACCTTAACCTTCTTGTTCTGGGGATCTATACCAGTTACTTCCCCTAGGACGAACTCTGTATCGTAAAGCTCCGCTATTCTCTTAGCTGGGGCCCTTATCTCTTCCAGTTCTACCTCCCCTAAGGCTAGGTCCGCGAAGAGAGGCGGGAAGTAGTGGTACTCGTCTTTAGTTATTAAGACTATTCTCAAGTCTTTGGGCTTCAGTTTCTCCCTCAGCCTCCTAACCGCTACGTAGCCACAAGGCCCTGCTCCCACCACTACAGCTGTCCTCATCTTCATTCTCCTAATTGGTCAATTTAGATTACCGGAAAATAAGTACTAACGGTCAGAACCAGCATAACTGACCTCTCGGTTCAATGGGGCAGTGAAGGGTCCGTCGGGGAAGCCATTTTGGAAGGATAGGCTTGGTGGGGCCGCGGGGATTTGAACCCCGGACTACCGCCTTGTGAGGGCGGCGTCCTTCCGGGCTAGACGACGGCCCCGAACCCGCCACGGGGCCCTCACCAATATCCCTTAATAAGTTTTCTGAAGCCTCTTGTAGCGATAGCTTTGAAAGTTGGAATATTCGTGACCGCGGGAAAGCAGAACTTCTACTCCGCAATATCTTCGAGTTTAAGGACCTTGGAAGAGGTTGATGTTGATGAACTAACCTTGGTACACACAGAGAGGGCCAAGGAAAATGTGGAAAAGCTATCCAAGTTATTGTCCAAACTTATAGGTAGCAAAGGCCTCAAGGCTGAAGAGATACCAGGAGACGAGGTGCCTTGGAAGGAGAGGTTTGAAAAGGTTAAATCCTTGGACTTAGACTTGGCGGTCATCTCCCCGGCTGGGACTTCCCTTTCCTCCTTGGTCTCCAAGGCTTTCGACGTAGCTCACGTAAGCTTCCCCTTCAGCTTGTGGTGGGGCTTAACTTATCCCTTCGTGCCCCGCTTCTTACAGAGGTTCAACGCCTTAA
>WAOJ01000170.1 GCA_015521275.1 Desulfurococcales archaeon
AACATGATACAGCTCATAGCTCAGCTCCACAAGAGGTATACTAGAAACATACCCGTCTTAGGAACCATAGTAAACATGGTGAGGCCTACCCCGGAGGAGCTGAACAAAGCCAAGGAATATGCCTTGGACCTATGTAAGGACGTCCAAGGCAGAGTAGCCCTAACCATACCCTTCGACGGAAAGCTCTACGACGTCTTCGCTGGGGGCTTAACTTCTCCCGCTTCTCTTAATTACCCTCCCGAGTCCAGCCCGGCCCTAACCATAATAAAGAGGTTCGTTGACATACTAGAAGATGTGATCGAAGGGAGGAACCCGCCGGAGGGGTGCGAGACCATATCGATAACCTTCTGAACCCCGGGAGGAGGAGGGAGGTGATCTGGCTTGAAGGTGGCCGGAAAGGCTAGGCTCCGACCGGGGGACACCTTGACCGACGTGGCCTTACTCTTGGTTAGTCTCATAGCCACGGTTTTGACCTTGGTGGGGGCATTGGGATTAGTACATACCCTATGGGGTCACCCCCCTCATTAAAATTCCTAAACTTCAGAAGGGAGATTTGGTGAACTAAGTGAAGAAGGCCCTGGTGGCCGTGGACGGCTCGGAGTATAGCAAATATGCCGTAGAGTACACCTCTGACCTCTTGGACAAGGAGAAATGGGAGGTAATAATAATACACGTCATCCCTACCTTGGAGGAGTTCGGAATAGAGAGCGTCGCTCCTCCTTCCTTGGTAGAACAGCTCTTCAACGAGCTGAGGGAGAACGCTAAGAGGATAGTGGAAGAAGCTGCTAAGGTCTTTAGGGAGAAGGGGTTCAAGGTCGAGACATTGATAAAGGAGGGGCACGTGGGCAAGACCATAGTTGAGACCGCAGAGGAGATAGATGCAGACCTAATAGCAATGGGAACTAGGGGCTTGAGCGGGATAAAGGCGCTAATCTTGGGTAGCGTGGCGAGGTATGTAACTAATCACGCCCACTGTCCGGTACTGGTCGTTAGGAAGAAGGAGGTGAAACGTTGAGCAAGCTCAAGGAGCAGTTGAGGTCTTTCTTGGGAAAGCCCTGGGTCAGGGAAGCAGATCCGGACTTGACGAAGGATCTGGGCAACGGTTGGGTGGAGTGCGACCTCTGCTGGAGGAGGTGTAAGCTACCGCCAGACACTTACGGCGTCTGCGGGGTTAGGGCGAACATAGGCGGCAAGCTTTATACCTTGGTTTACGGGCTTCTAGCCGCTGCTAACTTGGATCCCATAGAGAAGAAGCCTCTAATGCATTTCCATCCAGGGGCAAAGGTATTTAGCATAGCAACTCCGGGATGCAACTTCTTCTGCAGGTTCTGCCAGAACTGGGACATAAGCCAAGCCAGGAGGGAAAAGATCTTCGGAAGGTACGTGGAGCCCGAGAAGGTAGTGGAGATGGCATTGGAACTGGGAGCAGACGGAATAAGCTACACCTACTCAGAGCCAACGATATTCTTTGAGTACATGTACGACGTGGCCAGGATAGCCAAGAAGCACGGCTTGTTTAACACTATGGTAACTAACGGTTACATGACTCCAGAAGCGATAAGGAAGTTGGGCCAATACATGGACGCAGCCACTGTGGACTTCAAGGGCAACGCAAACAAGGAGTTCTACCGCAGATACATGGGAGTTCCCAGCCCAGAGCCCATATTCGAGAGCTTGAAGGTTATGAAGGAAGTAGGCTGGTTCATAGAGGTAACGGACTTGGTGGTCCCAAAGGTAGGGGACAAGCTGGAGGACGCAGAGAAGCTAATACTTAAGATAAAGGAGATATTGGGTCCGGAGACGCCGTTACACTTCTTGAGGTTCCATCCGGACTACTTGCTTAGGGACCTACCGCCCACGCCGGTGGAAACTTTGGAGAAGCACGTGGAGCTGGCCAAAAAGTTGGGAATGCATTACGCTTACATAGGTAACGTGCCCGGGCACCCTTACGAGAACACCTACTGCCCCAAGTGCGGAGAGCTTGTTGTGGAGAGGTACGGCTTCTACATAGTTGCTTGGAAGCTCACCGACGACTTCCGCTGCCCCAAGTGCGGCTACAAGCTAAACTTCAAGGGCAAGTTCCACGGGATAACTTGGGGTAAGTGGTGAGCTTAGAGCTGGCCCTAGTCTTTGTGATTACCTTCTTAATGGCTTGGGTTTTGTGTAGCCACAACGCTACCTTGGCTAAGGTTTTGTGTCCCGCATCCTTGGCTACAGCCCTGACGCTGCTTTTTTACTCCCTTTTAGGCCCTAGCTTATAGCTAGAAAGGGCCCCTCATCACCTTAGGGATAGGACTTGTCGGACGACGATGTCTTACACGAGATAACTGACGCTTGTATGAAGGAGTGCTTGGAGACGTGCGAAGATAAGGTAAACGCGATACAAGACTTCTTCGATGAATATTGCTCAGAACTGACCGAAGAAGCGGACAAGCTCTGCGAGGACTTGTACGAGAAGGAGTGTTCGGAGGGCGAGGACGTTTGCGATTACATAGCTGACGCTTGTGAAGAGCTGGTAGAGCATCTGGAGTCTAGGTGTAGAGAATTCAGCGACACCAAGGCGGATTCCTACTTCGAACACTGCAGCTTGGCTTGTGAGGAGGAGTGCTCCGCTCGAGGCGGGGAAGAGGAGTAAAACCCCTTTTATTGTGCTTAAAGGGGCCCCAGCTTGCCGGTCGTGAAGTTTAAGGTAGCTAGGTACGACCCCCAGACCAAGGCCAGTACTTGGAGCACTTACGAAATTGAAGTAGACAAGTATACTTCCGTTGCTGTAGCCCTTCAAAGGGTTAGGGAAGAGAAGGACCCTACCTTAGCATATAGGCCTTTGTGCAAGATGGGGGTCTGCGGTAACTGCGCCGTCAAGATAAACGGCAAGCCGAGGTTGGCTTGTTTGACCAACGCCTTGGAAGCCGCTGAGGAGGGTAACGGAATAATAGTTGTAGAACCCTTAGACAACATGCCAGTAATAAGGGACTTGATAGTGGACCGCTCAGACTTCGAGAGGAGGATGAAGGAGGTAAAGCCCTACTTGATCCCCAGCGAGGAAGTGCTGAAGAGCGACAAGTGGTATCCCATGCTACCACAAGTCCAAATGGAGCTCTGGTCCTCTGCACAGTGCGTATGGTGTGGCATATGTTATTCCGTTTGTCCCGTAGCAGAAGTAGACCTTTCCTTCGTGGGCCCCCACGCGCTCTTGAAGGTGTTCAGGTTTGCATTCGATCCGAGGGACGCCTTGGGAACTAAGAGGATAATAATGAACGAGGAAAGCTTGTGGAAGTGCGTTTACTGCGAGGCTTGTAATAACACTTGCCCCAAGAACTTGAAGCACTCCTTGAGGTACGAGAAGATGAGAGAGTACGACTCAAAGGAGGCCAAGAGCGATTATGCCAAGAAGGCTGTAGCCCATGCCCTGGCAACGGTTAGGAGCATAGCGAGGACGGGGAGGGCGGATGAAGTGGAAATATTCACTTCAACGGGCTTGGCCGAAGCTGCTATAGACGCCTTGCCCAGGCTCTTTAAGGGTGCTTGGAAGAGGAAGCCCTACAAGCCTAAGCC
>WAOJ01000171.1 GCA_015521275.1 Desulfurococcales archaeon
TCCTCCGAGCGAGGAGAACCTTTGGACTACATTCCAGTAGTCCAAAGGTTCTCCTCGCTCGGAGGAGGAGCGAAGCGGTGGGCCTCCTCCACGATTACCATTACTGGGTAAGGGTAGCTCTCTCCGGGAACCTTCCTCATGTGTCTAACTCTGGCTTCGAAGACCCTCTTCAATATATTGTAGACTAAGTGAACTTGGACTTCCTTCCTTATCCCGCTCAAGTTGAATATCGTAGCGGTCGCCGGCCTCAAGAAGGAGGTTATTGGGGTAGGCTTGGTCCCGTAAACGCCCAAGCTCTTCAGCTCCTCAACGTACTTTAGCAAGTCAAAGGCCGGGTCCGGACCCCTCCTAACTATGCTCCAGAGGACGCTTAATGTCCTCTCAGGAGCCTCCACCCCTTTCCTCTTCAAGAGGGAGGAGAACTGGCCTTGGGACCTAGCGAACTCTGAAGCTTCAGCTATAGCTAAGAGGACCTCTTCCATCCTCTCCAACGAATAGGCCTTAGGGTCTTGGGTCTCTGAGAACTCGTGCTCGGCTATTTGCCTAAGGGCCTCCAGCGTTCCCCTTAACTTGCTAGCGTTCTTAGGTATTCCCATGACGAAGGCCAATTCGTCGGTATTCACGGTTGATAGGTCTATGGTGTAAAGGACGTCACCCTCTTGTTCGGCGTTCGCCTTCAGCACTAAGGCCTCTGCCCCTAGCTCCTCGACCTTCTCTTTTATCGGAACATACTCTCCGTGAGGGTCTAGTATGAGTACGGTTGCGCCCTTTTTCAATAATTCCTCTATCATGACCACGCTGGTCCAAGTTTTGCCGGAGCCCGTTGCGGCTATTATCGCTAAATGTCTAACCAACGCGTTTAAGTCCAAGTTTATCTTCACGTTCGGCCTATTCCTAAGGTAGCCCAAGTGCAAGGCCCTCTCTGGGGGAACGGAGTAAAGCTCCTCAACCTCTTCATCGCCGGCCAAGTAAACCCACTGTCCCACCCTCGGGGGGTTGGGCTCGAAGGACCTAACCTTGGCTATTACTACGGAGGTCTGCTCGTCTATAGGTACTTTCGAAGCCACGTCCCAAGGCACTTCTGTGGGCACACTGGGCCTCGCCTTGACCCACTCTACGTATCCAATTCCATCTTCCCACTTTACGAATTCGAACTTTCTCAATTCTACGTCAGAGGAAATAACTGCCGTGAAGCTGTCCAACCCCTCGACCTCTATTACCCTCCCTATAGGCTCCATGAGATCTCCGTGAACTAAGATGTAGAGGAGGGATTTATGGGGAGGGAGCGAGGGCAAAAGTTTCGTCTCGGCGAGGTCGGTCTCTTCACCGCTCCGCTCCGCGGAGCTCTCTCCTCATCGACGCAACTGATAAACCCAACTCGGATTAGTTGGCGCGCCCGCTTTAGACCGCCGATGGGCGGACGATGGGGCGGGCTTGTGCGCCGGAACATATTATTCTGGTTGCACTCCAAGGCGTTGGGAAAGGCTCTTGACCTCAGAAGTGATAGAGCTCCTAAAACAACTCATTCGCTTCGATACAGTCTCACCAGAGGGAAAGCAGTACGAGGACTTGGTTAAGTACCTTAAGGAGTGGCTTGAGGAGAGAGGAGTAAACGCGAAGGTAGAATACGTGGATCCCCAGTTCAAGGCTAAGGCTTGCCCCAAAGGCGGGCCTAGGCCAATACTGTTCGCTTGGGTGGGCGAAGGGGAGCCCCTCCTAGAATTCAATGGGCATTACGACGTAGTGCCTCCAGGAGAGGGTTGGGAAGACGCCTTCGAGCCCAAGCTGGAGGGAGAGTTTCTAATAGGCAGAGGGGCAAGCGACATGAAGTCCGGAATAGCTGCTGCAGCTGCTGCGTTAGCTGAACTTAACTCTTGGAAGGGCCCAAGGGTCCAAGCCGTCTTCGTACCCGACGAGGAAATAGGAGGCGAGTGCGGCACCGGTTACAGGGTTTCCCACTTAAAGGACAAATATCCAATAGGCAAGCACGTGCTAATAGCCGAGCCCGGAGGAATTTACATAGGCCATAAGGGTTTGGCGTGGATGAAGGTAAAGGTTAAGGGTGAACAAGCTCACTCCTCTAGGCCTTGGGAGGGGGAGAACGCGTTCTTGAAGGCCTCTGCGTTGGCGTTGAAGTTATCCAACGAACTCTTCCAAAGGTTCTTGAAGAGGCCCAGCTCCTATGAGTACGAGTCTGGGCACCCCTACGCTAAGTTCAACACCTTTAACTTGGGTGGTATTGCTAAATCAAACACTTCTGCATTTAACATGATTCCGGGGGAGTTCACCTTTAGCTTGGACGTTAGGGTTATACCGGAGGAAAGCTTGGAGAACGTAATTAATGAGGTAGTTTCCATCGTTGGCGATGAAGCGGATGTCGAGGTTAGCACTACCTTCGAACCCTTCATAAATCCCAACAGCACCTTGGCCAAGGTAATAATAGAGAAGGGGTGGGCGGACAAGGAAGTTGTAAGCGAGGGAGGCTTGGACTTGAGGTACTACAAGGGCTACGACGCGATCTCCTGGGGTCCGGGAACAACTTCGGAAGCTCACAAGATAAGGGAAAAGGTGAACGTGAAGAGGGTCGAGCAGTTCGTCAAGTATTACTCCCAGCTGCCGAAGGAATTAGTCTCTAGGGGTGGATGAGTTGGAGAGGAAGACGAGGGAGACCTACGTAAGGGTTGAGGATTGTGAGGAACCAAAGGTCGAGGTCCCCATACCCTTCTTCAGACACATGTTGGAGACCTTGATCAAGCACTCGAAGTTAAAGATATGCGTAAAAGGAGAAGACCTCTTGGGTTACGACGACCACCACTTGGTAGAGGAC
>WAOJ01000172.1 GCA_015521275.1 Desulfurococcales archaeon
TTTCCGTTCTTGCTGAAGGCGAGGCCTTCAATGACGCCTCCAGTTTGGTAGCTCCGGAGCTGGACCAAGGTAAGTCTACTACTCAATTTTCAAATTTAACTTGGCTCGGCATGAAGAGCAGGTTGATGAATATGCCCAAGAATATGCCGAAGATATGCCGAAGATGGCACTGCCTACTAGGAGTAGCTCCGTTTGCCCTTTCCTCATGATCGTAGACCGTTTGAGTAACGACCGTTCGAGTGCTAAAAAGGTGAATGAGACGTTACGGACCTATCAGGTCCTCCAGCTTGGGCGGGTTGGGCGGTAGGCCCTTCCTCTCCCTTATCTTCTTGATCAGCTCCGGCAAGAGCTGGTCCGGCACCGGCTCCCAGCCGTAGAACTCGGTTCCCCAGAAGGCCCTTCCGGCAGTAACGCTCCTCAGCTCCATCGGCAGCTCGAAGCTCTCAGCTATCGGTACGGCGGCTATTACCCTGGCCTGCCCTCCCATGTCTATGATCTCCAAGATCTTTCCTCTGTGCTTGCTTATCACGCCGGTTACGGCTCCTATGTACTCGCTGGGTATCCTTATGTCGAGCTTCTGCCAAGGCTCTAGTAAGGTCGGCCTGTCGGTCAACATGCTAGCATAAACTGCGTTCCTAACCGCTGGGTATATCTGGGCGGGGCCCCTGTGGGCGGGGTCCTCGTGTATCACCGCGTCGTGCAGTATTACCTTAACTCCCCTCACCGGCTCCTTGGCTAAAGGTCCTTCCTTCATTGCCAGCCTCCAGCCCGCCAAGATAGTGTCCTTTACCTCCCTTAGGTGCTGAACACCTACGGTCTTGTCTATGAACACGTTGAAGTTCTCCTGGTCAACGGCCCATATCCTCCTAGCGGTATCAGCGTCCCAGCCGGCCTTGTCCCTCAGTATCTTGGCCCTCTCCCTAGGATCTTGGTCGTCGGTTATTACACCCTTCTGTATCATCTCAATTACTTCCTTCTCCAAGGGCTCTACGCTAATGTAGAGCTTGTTGTGCTTGTTGGGGCTCTTGCCCTCTATCTTCTGTCCGGGGCTCCTTACGGTTTCCCTATAGGTTATTACCGGCGGGCTCACCTTGACCTCTAGGCCGTATACCTCCTTCAGCTGGGTCAATGCTATCTCTATGTGGAGCATTCCCATTCCGCTGAGCAAGTACTCTCCGGTCTCTTGGTTTATGGTGACCTTGAGGTTGGGGTCCTCAATGCTCAAGGTCTTTAGCGCTTCTATGAGCTTGGGCAAGTCCCTCGGGTTCTTGGGCTCTATCGCCACGGTAACCACCGGCTCGCTCACGTAGTGGAGCTGCTCGAAGGGGGCGGCTTGGTCCTTGTAGTTTATGTCAACTACCGTCTCGCCGGCCCTCGCGTCGTCCAAGCCTAACATCGCTACTATGTTGCCGGCGGTCACGTAGTCCACTATTTCCCTATCCGGACCCATGTAGATGGAGACTTGGAGTATCTTGCCGGGCTTTTGGGCGTTCACTAACCAAACCTCCTTGCCCGCTTGGGCGGTTCCGGCCCAAACTCTTCCAGTTGCGACAAGCCTCTTGGTGTGCGGGTCCAGCCTCATGTCGTTTATGAATACTACCAAAGGCCCGTCGGGGTCACAGTTTACCATAGCCTTGCCCAGCTCGCTGTTTATGTCTCCCTTCCATAGCCTAGGTACCCTATACTTCTGAGCCTCTCTGGGGTTGGGCACCCACCTGACGACCATGTCCAGCAAGGTCTCGTGTAGAGGGGCCTTCTTGAAGAGCTCCTCTATCGCTTCCTTGCTTCCCTTTGAATAGGCCTCAACTATGTCGCTGAACTTTATTCCCTTCTCCTGGGCCATTGGTATGGTTACGCCCCACTTGTCCTTGGCGCTTCCCAAGGCCACGTGACCCTTGGCCGGGTCGAGCAGCCACTTCTTGGCGAACTCTGGGTCTGGCGCGAAGGTCAGTATCCTCTCGTTAACCTCCTTTATGATCTGGACTATCCTCTGCTGTATCTCTTGGGGGCTGAGCTTTAGCTCCTTTATGAGCCTGTCGACCTTGTTTATGAAGAGCAAGGGCCTGACGTATTCCTCCAGTGCTTGCCTCAAGACGGTCTCGGTCTGGGTCATTACCCCTTCGACGGCGTCCACTACTAGGATGGCTCCGTCCAAAACCCTTAGGCTCCTAGTTACCTTACCGCTGAAGTCCACGTGGCCGGGCGTGTCAATCAAGTTAATTACGTAAGGCTTGCCCTTGTACTCGTGGTACAAGCTCACGTTAGCGGCCTTTACGGTTATACCTCTCTGCTGCTCCACGTCCAAGTAGTCCAAAGCCCTGGCCTCTCCCGCGAGCTTGGGGCTCAGTATTCCGGCATGAGCGAGCAGCGCGTCGCTGGTGGTGGTCTTGCCGTGGTCCACGTGCGCTATGATGCCTATGTTCCTCACTTGTTCAACATTTCTCATTATTCTTAGAATGTCTTCTACGTGCTTGTACTTTGGCATCCCTATCTACCGTTTTGGCGCTAGTTTGAGGGTTTTTAAAACAGATACATCGTTACTCTATGCCTAGAATAAAGGCTGCCAGGACGGCCAAGTGAAGGACCAGCATGAGTATTAGGGCGAGAAGGAGGGTTGGGTGTTTAATCAAACACTCTACCGCGTCCACCGCTCACTCCCAAGGGACTTCGACGAGGGCCCGGTTTAATACTTCGGCCTCCCTAACCATAACTGAGGGCTCCTTCAAGGGTATAACGCTTATCATTCCCCTTATTACGCCTATCAAGGACTTGGTCTGTTCTTCTCCCATCATTATCCTTATGAGCTTCCTAAAGGCAACACTTATAGTTCTGGCGTGCTCGTTAGTCTTCGCCTTTATTAAGAGAGGTATGTACTCGAACAAGTCTCTGTAGTAGAGCTGCTTGGTTAATGGCAGTAACAAGACAACGAAGTTGTTCTTGTTCCTCATGAACGGGTAAAGCTTGTTCGTCCTAAGTATTTCTTCTTTTATCATGTCAATTAACCCCATGGGTATCCTGTTAAATACTACGGCTTTAACCAGGCCCATCCCTCCTATGTTTTCGAGGGAATTAATCAAGTGTTCGTTTATACACTCCTTCTTTTCATTCATCACTAACACTATATTCACAAACTTGCTTAAAAATGCAGATTTCGTTATCCTTGCAATAATCTTCATTGTTATGTAGTCCAGCGGCACGTAGAGAACTACGTTGTAACCTATGTCTATGTTCCTTATTATGTAATGTATTAGCAGTTCAATTATGTCCTCCCTCATGTGCGGTAGAGTGCTCCTTCCCAAGTAGCGCAAACAATTGGAAGACATTAGCCTCGAAATTAGGAGGGTAGAAGTGTTGCGATAGTTATAGAACGCTTGCACAGGGTTTATCTTGTTCAACAATAGGGCGCTCAAGCAATTGACCCCGTGGTCGAACGAATTGTAGGGCTCGTGGGATAGGTCAATGAGCAAAGTAGTAGCATTGGTTTCCGCCGTGGCGTGAAGGCCCAGCTCTAGGCTCAGCACCTTGGCGCCAGTTCCTCTGCAAGTCGACGCTACGATGGTCAGCATTGTTGGCACTCCCACCCTCTCTTTTTGAAGCATGTTTTATAGCTTTTGCAACCGGAAATCAAACCTCAAAAATACCACTTCCGCTCCTTTCTATCCGAAAGCGCTTTGATCTATCCGTGCACAATTCTGAATAAAGAGAATAGATTCGTGATCAAAGCTAAGCTCGGAGATGAGGTGGTAAGGGTCCACAACACTAACACGGGGAGGCTTGAGGACCTAATATGGGAGGGCAACGAGGCTTATTGTGAGGAAAAGGAGGGAGGGAAGCTAAAGTATAGGCTGATAGCTGCCAAGACTCCCTTCGGCTTCGCAGTAACGGATACAAACTTACAAGAGAGAGCCCTGTGGAAG
>WAOJ01000173.1 GCA_015521275.1 Desulfurococcales archaeon
GGCTATGTCGTTCACCGGGGCCCCTAACTTTGCTACACCTAAGAGAATTGGCTTCTCTTTGGTTATTGAATATACGTAAACGCTGTCGTCAACTCCCACCGCTAAGAGATCTGAGCAAGCTGCTACTGCGTAAACGGGCTTTTCGTATTTCAGCGCGTAAACGAGTCTCCCGTTCTTGGCGTTTAGAGCCACTAACTTCCTCCCCCCAGCGTCGGGTATGAAGACCAGTCCTCCGGACCAAGCCGGGTTGTTGGGTACTGCCTTAACGTCCTTGAAGGTCCACAACTTCTTGCCGTTTATCGTATAAGCGCTGCAAACTCCGTGACAAACTACGAATTCCTTGCCGTTGGGACTCATAGCTATTGCGAAAGCTTCCTTAGGGCTTATGGGTATGGACCTTATTATGGTCCCGTTGTCCGCTTCCACGATCACGTTCCCGCTTAAGGTGACGAAGGCGAAGGTGTTCCCCTTGTACGAAGCGTCCCCAACTCCGTTAGCGTAGTAAAGGCTGCTGAGCACTTGGCCAGCGTTGTTGAACATGATCGCGTAGCCACCTCCGTTCACTAGGGAAGTGGCCAGCACCACCCCCCTCTCGCTGACCGCCACGTCGACCGGAACTGCTTGTTGTGGGGGAGACGTCCATTGTGGTATTAGGTAAACTTGCTGAGCTAGGAGCATTCCAGCGAGGACGAGCAGAACTACCATTCCCTTCAAGGCTCTCAAGGGAAAGCTCTGAGGAGCTCCTAAAAACCATTTAACCGAGAGGACATTACTTCAAGGATATGGAAACTTCGTACTTCCCCAATACACCCGTCTTGAACATAAGCTTTACCGGATCTTCGTAGAGGGGTACTTGGAACAGCACGTCCTCGACGGTATAGGTGTGGGGAGCTAACGCCTCACTGGGCATAACTACTCTAATGGCCTCGGCCTTAACGGTCTCGTTAGGGTTTAATATCCAGTTGAGCTGTATCGGGTATACGTTGCTATAACTCCTCCTTGCGTCGGTTATTAGCACGAAGTCGAACACGTCATAGAGGTGCTTTATCTCGTTGCTATCGTTCTCTATCCTTAGCCTAACCACGACCACCTTATAGCCGGGTTTGGAAGAGTAATAGCTGTCATCGTTTGCTATGTATTTCCCTTCCTTCACGTCTAGCACGGTTATGGTGAATCCGTCAACCTTCATGGGCTCCCCAATCTTTCCGCTCAAAGACTTCTCTTGTGTGAGGTTCTTCAAAACCTCGTAAGTTACGTAAGCGGTCGCATGTATGGTGGCGGTTACGCCAATGGTAATTAAACTGACCAAAATTAGGACTATGCCCAAGGCTGTAGAGGCTTTGCTCTTCTTCTTTGTAAACATATAGGCGCCTATGCCAATTGCTATGAGGCCCAAGAAGTAGCCCAAGGCAGCGGAGACGTAATAGGCCGTGGGAAAGACCAAGAAGGTCAAGAATAAACCCGTTAAAAATAGCAGCGCGGTGCCCACGCTCATCCCTTTATCATAAGGAGGGGTAAGGATTTCAGTAAGGGCCTCACTTGAGGCCCATCCTGGCCTTCGCTTGCTTGCATCCCCTTCCAGTACAGCGGGCAGCGATGTGGCCGGCCTTCTGTCCCGGAGGAGCGTTCCTCGCCACGGTGGTCGGGTAGCCGGGGCTCTGGTGGTTGCCTCCTCCGTGTGGGTGGTTTACAGCGTTCATCGCCACTCCCCTCACCACCGGCCACTTGTGGGCCTTAGCCTTCCACTTGTAGTAGGAGTTGCCCGCCTTCAATAGGGGCTTCTCGTCCCTCCCGGCCCCAGCCGCTATGCCTATCATCGCCCTCGCCTTGGCGTTCACTTGCTTGAGCTTTCCGCTCGGCAATTGTATTATTACCTTGTTCTCGCCGCTTTTGCCTATTACTAACGCGTAGGCCCCCCCGGCCCTAGCTAACTTCCCCCCGTCCCCAGGTCTAATCTCTATGTTGAACACTTGGGTTCCCTCGGGTATTGCGTAGAGGGGCAGTATGTTGCCGTTAACCGGAGCTGCGTCCGGCCCTATCTGGACCTTCTGACCCACGAACATTCCCTCAGCGGCGGGGACCCAGAACTCGGTCACGTTTGGAACCACTATCTTGGCCAAGGGGACCCAGCGACCGGGGTCGTGCTTGAGTTCAACCACGTAGCCCTCGTAGGTCTGGTCTAGCTTCAAGGTCTGAACGTTGGGATACCTTCCGGGAGCTACCCTTAGGTGGCCCCTGTTCCTCCATTGAGGGGTTCCTCTCCCCCTCCTCTGTACCTTGAGCCTTTTGCCCATTCTGAGGCCCCGTCTGCGAAGTCGGGCTAGAGTTAATAAGGGAGTTGCTCCAACGCTTGGAGACTTGGAAACGTAATACGACCATTAATTTGAGGATTGCGGTTCCACGGTTACGTATGCCCGTTCAACATTTTTCATCATTATCATTGTAGCTCTGACGTCCTTGGTCAATGCCTCTAGTCCACGGGTAAGCTGGCTAAAAATACCAACCTTATAGATAGAAGGCTCTTCTCTCCGATCACTACTCCCTTTACTCGTTTCTGATAAATTGTAAGCCAACTTTACACTATCCATGGACCGACTAAATATCGTTATACTACGGGACGCAGGATGTTGGGATCGATAATATCCCTGGTAGTAGAAGCAACGCTCTCTATCAAGATAGTCGATCGCGTGAACAAGACATCTTCCTCAAGCGTGACAATAGCAGAGATACTAGGGCTTAGTGCTATGGCCGGGGCTTACTCGGGATATGTAATAGCAAAAATATTAGGCAAGAACGAAACGGTGGGTGCAATCCTTGGCGCTTTGGGCTCAGTCGCAATAACTGGGTTGTTGGTGCTCTACTTCGAATCAGAGGAAACATAGAAGCAGTTTAAGGATTACCCAGACAATTTGGAATATGATAGTTTTTCTTTGATATCATTTGTCATAATTATTTCTATTATCTCCAGCACTCCTTCCAATATGTAGGGTATGCATAAATGAGCTAAGTTCTTGTCCATATCTTTTTCCCAACCACTACGGGTGTAAAGGTTTTCGAAGCGATGTTGTTCATCACCTTGGAATGACCATTCGTCTAACCATTAGCAAGGGTTACCATGGCTATCTTAGCCGTTGGGTTTCTATTGAAGAAGTTGAGGCCTACACTTATTCATGATAATGCAATAGTAGAATGCACGGGACCCTTTATGGGAAAGATCGTAAAGGATAAGGAGGGTAAAAATATAATAGTTCTCGGTAAATCGGAAATAGATACTGAAGCGGGTAAAATTGAAATAAAGGAATTACATGCTCATGAATACAAAAAGGATAAACCAGGAAAGGTAGAACTCGGCGGAGAGACCTTCAAAACCATTGGCCATTTTAAAGCTACCATAAGGATGCCCGACGGACAAACCAAGTCGGGTATAGTAGGCTACATACTTGGGAAGAAGAACATTAGCGAAGTAATTGAAGAAGCTAGAGAGAGGATGAGCAACAAGGACAGAAAGAAGTGACTATACTTGTCGCTAATAACTTTCTTGTCGTTCCCCGCGTTAGCAACCTTTTGAATCATTGGTGCTCAAGACCTTGCTCCTCAGACTTCCTTTAGCTTAGGGGCTAAAGCCCTTCTGCCAAGGGTAGGCTTGTCGTGAATTGCTCGAGGTTGCGGGACTGGCGAAGGTCGGCCTAAGCAAGTTTCAAAGCAAGTTATGCTCACAGTGGGCGAAAGACCTTAAGCTATCCCATGTCTTACCTTCTAGGGATTTTGCTATGTACGTAACTGTAAAAATAAGGAGAGAACTCTATGAGGCCCTAGCTAAGGAGATGGGCGAGAGGGATCCTGAAAAGCTTGTGGAAAAGTTAATCCTCGAGAAGCTCAACTTGCCCAAGGACATGTTCGGCGTTGATAGAAATAAACTAAGCTCCTTCACCGAGAAGGATAGGATGGAAGATAGGGGTTGGTAGTCCTCGACACCTACGCTTGGGTTGAGTACTTCATAGGTAGCGAGAAGGGCTTGGTCGTAAAGGAGCTTCTTGAAAAAGAGAAAGCTATTACCCCCTCCATAGCCTTGGCCGAGCTGGCTAGGAAATACAAGAGGGAGGGCTTTAGTGAGACCGAAATAGCTAAGAGGCTACTCTTCATCATATCGGTTTCTGAAATAGCGGAGATAAGCGTTGAAGTGGCCTTAAAGGCCTCTGAGCTGTACTTCAAGTTATACAAGATAGCTAAGGAGAACAAGCTGAGAACCCCTAGCCTGGCTGATGCCATAGTCTATGCGACCGCGCTCGTCAGAAACGATAAACTCGTCACGGGCGATAAGCTGTTCAAGGGTTTAGAGGCGGTCATTTACATAGGCGAATGAGCTTCATGTGTACCAGTTTCTCGGAGATAGCCATGTACAAGATCCAGTTCAAAATAGCGTTCTTCCTCGCTAAGGAACACTCTTTGAGAGGTTGACGCTACGTACTAAGAGAGCATGCTAAACGCTTTGCGTTAATAGTAGGTTAATGATGAACTGCTCGGGGTAGCTATGTTCCGATGCAT
>WAOJ01000174.1 GCA_015521275.1 Desulfurococcales archaeon
AAAGAGGCAAAAAGCTTGGACAGTAAGGCTCATTTGGTTGCCAAGGCCTTAGGCGTAGAGGAGGACGAGGAACTCATAAACCTCATAAAGAAGGCACTGAAGGGGAAGGGTTGAAAAAGGCGGTAGCTTTTATATCCTCTACTGAGAGCGAGGACTCCATAAAGCTCCTCTTTCTCTTTGAAGGGGATCTGGGAAGGAAGCTCAAAGAGATGGGATATGAAATAGTAGACGCTTCTGTTGACGCAATGGCCTTTGCCGACGAGGTTAAGGAAAGGGGTATTGATGAAATACTCTTGGTAGCGGTTAAGAGTAGAGGAAGGGAGCCAGGCTTTTACCTCTATAAGCCCCAGAAGATAAGGGCCGATAACTATACCTTGGCCAAGCTTGCCACGGCGACCCTCACCGGCTACTTGGACGTGGACGCCCTCTTGGAAGGGCTTCCGGCCTTTGCCCCGGAGCTTCTGGACAAGATAACCGTCTTGGAGTGTGAACCCCCTTGCGGGGACTGGGAGAGGGCCATCTTGGAGGCCTTGGGTGAGGTCAAGTGAAGGCCTTGATCTTGGGTTTGGGAAACAGGAATTTAGGCGACGACGGCTTGGGAAGCTGCTTAGCCTCCGCCCTCGCCAAGAGGGCTAAAGGAGTAGACGTCAAGGACGGGGACGACATGGGCTTAGGCCTAGTTGGCTGGCTGGAGGGCTACGACCTAGCGATACTCGTGGACGTGGCTGAGGACGAGGAGGAAGACGCAAATGCTTACTTGATAGAGGCCGAGAAGGCTACTTACGACGAGTTAAAGGACATGATAACCGATAGCCACAAGGCCTCCCCCGTCCAAATAGCTCTCTTAGCAAAGGCCTCCGGTATATTCAAGGGGAAAGCTTACTTCGTCTCCATAAAGCCCGAAAAGCTGTGCTTCATGTGCCCTCCCTCGGAGGAGGGCATAAAGAGGGCCTTGAAGGCAGCTAACCTAATAAACAAGATATTGGAAGCCCATAACTTGCCCAAGATAGACTTGGAGGGGCTCGAGAAGGACATATTAGAGGAGTGTAAGAAGCTATAGGAGCGGGATCGCCTTGGGTAGGCTTACGAAGGTCACCTTAGACACGATAAAACCCTTGAAGGGTCCCACAATAGTTGATGTCTCCAAGACCTTGGCGGACGTGGGAGGGGTTAGAAGGGTCAGCATAAAGGTTAACGAAGTAGATATGCAAACCATAACTATGACCATTATAGTTGAGGGAGATGACATAGACTTCGACGAACTCAAGGAAAAGATGGAAACGTTGGGAGTGGTAATACATTCTATAGACGAAGCTGTGGGGGAGCCTTAATTTTGAGTTCCTCTCTAGACCTCGGCGGTCCTACGCTTTGAGCCCAAAGGAGGAGCTGACGAGGCTGAAGGAGAATTTGTTGAAGTCCGTCGCGAGGGGAAAGAAGCAGGTTTACTTGCTAGAGGACTTAAAGAAACACGTAGACTTGGCGGAGCTATCCAGAGCCTTCGGGACGAGCGAAGAGGAAATATTGAAAGACCTCTTGACCGGTAAGACCCTATCATTCAGATTTCCAAAGGCCGACAACAAGACGTACAACAAATTTCTAAACATGTACAAAGTGGAGCAGAGGGCTAAGAAGGAGGGGAAGAAGGTAATCTACTTGGGCTTCCCCTTCTTGGAAGGACCCGGAGTTAGGGGACCAGTTCTTCTTTACCCAGCGGAAGTGGAGGTAAACCAGAGGAAGGGGGAAGTTAAGGTAAAGGTGAGCCCAGAACCCATGGTCAACGAGCTACTCTTCGTCTTCTTGGAGAAGAAGGCAAAGAGGGGACTGGACGAGGAAGGGGCAAAGAAGCTCTTGAGCGTAGAAGGAGACCCGAAAAGCATGTTGAGCAACGTAGCGAAGGTCTTGAAAGAGTACTTGCCCTTGGAGAGGATAAGCGAAGAGTTGGAACCCTTCAAACCCGGAAAGGGGATGGCTCTGAGGGGCTTCGCTATAATCGGCCCCTTCGAGCCCTTCCCCAAGGCAGTGCTCAAGGACTTCAATGACTTGTTGGAGATGGATAGCCTTGGCCTATTAGAAATAGTTTTGAATAAGGACTACAAAAACTTGGAAAACGAAGTTCTCAAGACTAGAGACTTAGCGTTGCCTTTGCCCTACGACGCGAGCCAAGAGGAGGCAATAACCTCATTCTCCTTCGGCTCCTCAAAGGTCTTCATCCTCTACGGTCCCCCGGGAACTGGCAAGTCCCAGACCATAGTGAACACTATAGCTCAAGAACTCCACTTGGGTCGGAACGTGCTAGTAATATGTATGAAGAAGCACGCACTGGACGTGATAAGGAAGAGACTAGAAGCCTTGGGAATACCATCCGTATACGTGTGGGACCCGGTTAAAGACAAGGTTAAAGCATACAACGACATGCTCTCCTTCTTCTTAATAGAAGAAGAGTTGGTCAGCGTGGAGGAACTCAACGATATAAACAGCGAACTCAAGAGCTTGAGGGAAGAGCTAGACAGGATAAGGGAAGTCTTGACCAAAGTTAGAGAGCCGGGGCTAAGCCTCTTGGAGCTTTACTCCTTAGCCTCCAAGGAGCCCCCTCCGAACCCGAACTTGAAGGAGCTACTATTGAGATTTAAGTATAAAGAGTTGAAGAAGACTTTGGAAGAGCTCTCAAAGATAAAGGAATATGCGAAATGGGAGGTCGAGGGGAGGAGGCCTTGGGACCAGAGGGAGATTTATGAGAGGGACTTGGCTATTAATGCAATAAGGGTCATGAAGAATTTCAATTTGAGTTTGAACGATATCGAGAAGGTAAATGATATAAATTTGGAGGATTTGAGGAAAAGGCCTTCTTTGAACGTTTCCGAAGAAGGGTTAGAGTCCTTCGAGAGGGGCTTGAACGTTCTGAAGGCAATTGCGAGGGAGGGAGAGCTTAACAAAATAGAGGAAATTTATGAAAAGCTCAAGGAATTGAAGAGAAAATCCAAGATAAGCTTGCTACTCCCGAAGTATAAGAAGATGAAGGAAGAGGTTGAGAAATTTATGAGCAAATACGGGATAGACGAGGAAGACTTGGAATACTCGCTGCTCCTCTTAGAGCTAGAAAAACCTTTAGAGGAACTCGAGGACGCCCTTAGGTATTGGAAAGCTTACCACTCCTTGAAGAGGGCCTTAGGCTTGAACGCGGAAGTTGTGGAAGAAAACTTGGACTACTTCATAGCCCTTAAGAATATGTTCGATTTGAAGAAGCTTATTGACTTGAACAAAGCTATCCTTGCCCTCGAACACTTTGAGGAGTTAAAGTACTTGGACTTGGTGAGGAGAGAGATCGACGATAAGAAGAGGGAATTACTCAAATACTTATCGGAACACGATGAGAAGGAAATAATAGCTTACTTCGCCTACTCTTGGATTTCTGAAATAGAGAAGGAGCCCGAGGTGGCCAAAGCCATAGCCAGCTTAAAGACATACATGGAAGACTTGAGGAGACTAAGAGAGCTGATGAACGCTCAGGGAGAAGCGTCTAGGAGGCTGTTGGTCAGCGAGACGAAGGTCTTCGACCCCGAGCTCAAGGAAAGCATAGAGAGGGCTAAGAGGAGGGGTGTTAGGCTTGCAGCGTTCGTCAAGAGGAGGAATACCTTAGCTAAGCAGTTTAAGGTTTGGCTCATGTCGCCGGAGGCCGTTTCCGAGCTGTTCCCCTTGGTCGAGGGGCTCTTCGACACCTTGATAATAGATGAGGCCTCCCAGATGACCCCCGAGCACGCGGTCCCGGCCATTTACAGAGCTAGGAGGCTCTTGGTAGTGGGAGACGACAAGCAACTCCCTCCCGGACCAGTTCCCGGCGAAGAGGAGCTGCCGGAGTCGATACTGGACTTGGTGAAAGGGAGGTTCCCGAGTTCAATGTTAAAGAACCACTACCGCTCGGCCTACGAGGAGCTGATAGCGTTCTCGAACTATGCGTTCTATAATGGAGAGATGGTAATAGCTCCGAACCCCGAGCCCTCCAAGCCGTTAGTTTACGTAAGGGTAAACGGTATATGGAGGAATAACACGAATCTGGAGGAGGCTAAGAAGGTAGTTGAGATAGTGAAGGAAATATTGAGGAAGGACCCAGAAAAGTCCATAGCCATAATAGCTTTCAACTTGCAGCAAAAGAACCTAATAACTAAGCTCCTAGAAGAGGAGGCCGAGAGGGACAGGGAGTTCAAGGAACTGTACGAGAAGAACTTGAAGCTCGAGAAAGGAGGCGTCTTCGAGGGCTTACTGATACAAAATATAGAGAACGTTCAGGGGGATGAGAGAGATGTAGTAATATTCTCCTTGGTCCACGCCCCCGACGAAGAGGGGAAGGTGAGGCTTCACTTCGGCAACTTGAACGCTCCCGGAGGGGAGAGGAGGCTGAACGTAGCCATAACTAGGGCTAGGGAGAGGGTTTACTTGGTGACTTCCCTAGAGCCCGAGAACTTGGGCGAGCCCAAGGCTTATGGAGTAAAGCTCTTGCAAGAGTACATGAGGTACGTCAGAGCGGTTTGGAACGGGAACGAAGAGGAGGCTAAGGAAGTGCTCTCCAGGATAGGGAGGGGGAAGGTGATAAGGGTAGCGAAGAAGGTTGACGAAGAGATAGCTAAGAGGTTAAAGGGCTCCAAGCTTAACGTGGGAACCTCTAGGTACGCGGTCCCAGTAGCGTTCGGCAAGTTTGCGTTGGAGAGCGACATGGCTGCGTTCAAAAGCACTGTTAACAGCTTGGACGAGCTAATAAAGGTTGAGAGCTTGGAGAAGAGGGGCTGGGAGTACAAGAGGATATGGAGTAGGGAGTGGTGGAAGAGGGGAGAGGAGGTACTGGACGGTATCTTCGGAGGTGTAATAAAGGCCTAGGTGAGGGCTTTTCCTATGCACTCTAGGGATCCCATGTTCTAAAATGATTACCTCTAGAGATTTAAGGTTCGTTTTCTACCTTCGTCTCTCATCATTACACAGCTATGATTATTTTGCTCTCATCAAGTCTGAGACAGCAAGCAATATCTAAACCAAGTGCTATTTTCAAGGTCAATTTATGAATTATACGCGCTTTGATCAGATTTTCATCACCTCAATGAAGTCAAGAACTAGCGGTTGTGGGGGCTGTTATCGCTCTAAGTTAGGGGCTAAAGCTTGTTGTAGAATGCTAGAGAAGCGAAGTCCTTGCTAATAGAGGTCTAAGAAGGACACAAAACCCTTCCGCTCGAGGAGATTTTGAGTATCTTCCCCTCCTTTAAGCGACTTCTGCCTTGGCGTTGTCAAATGCTTTCGGAACACCTTAACTTCCTTGCTTCATAGGCGTTGAGTAAAGACCTTCTTCAATGTATCCGAGCTGGCGTCTAAGCCTTTGAGATTTTGGAACGTTTTCTGAGAACCTTAAAGGTCTTGCTAGATTCCGGACATATCAACCCTGCCCTTTAGCAAACAAGCTAGGATGCAAACGTTTGATTAAGAAGGGTTGTACCAACATAGCGCTTCGACATACGTGTATTTTTGTAAATTGAGTAAAACCCTTCGCAAGAGCAACACATTTTTCTGGCCTCTCAACCTCTTCCAGGGTTCCCAAGCCTTGAGACTGTCCGGCTCTAGGATTGACTTTAAGGAATTAAAGAAGAAAAAGGAAATTGGAGGCCTATTAATAACCTTAGCCATAATTTTCTCAATAGCGACAATGGTAATAGTAGTTATGGAGGAGAACGTAGCGAGGACCTACATCCAAACCGCTTCCAAAAGCATATACAACGTTCCCTCATTCGACTCAATAATAAAGAACAGCAAGGAGTACGTGGCTGTAATGTTCAAGAGCGCAACGTGTCCGGTCTGTAAGAGGATGTACCCCTATTGGTTCACCTTAGAGAACAGCCACATAAAGGGAGTGAAGTTCTACGACGTAACCTACGATACCAACGTGGCCGAGCTGTTCCAGAGATACGGCATAGAGGACGTACCGACCTTCATAATATTCAAGAACGGAAAGATAATAGCTAGACACGTAGGAGCCTTCCCGGGCCCAAACGTAACGCAGAACATGCTCAACTGGGTCATGCAGAGCATAAAGGGCCAGAACTACGTGCCCGGCTACCAGACTTACTTGGCCAAGTGTTCGATGTGTCACGGAGCTCCTACCGACCTAAACAAGGAGGCAATCCTCCAGTGGGCCAGAACGGAGAGCAAGGGTTTGGGAAGGCTGATCTTAGCCGCCTATTCTAGCAGGAAGACCTTAGTACAGTACTTGGGCTCCGAAAAGGCCATTGAGGACAGAATATGGGGCATGGCCAAGCGCAATAACTTAATGCTCAGCGAAAACGACGTAAAACAGAGCGCTAAGTTCTTAGAAGCGTTAAGCGAGAGGCTTTTGGGTATAAAGAAGCAACAGAAGTTCGAGAACGGAGAGAGTTCTAAGCTTGAAGCTGACAAGCTAAACATGAACGCGCTATCGCCGTTGTTGCTCTTCTTGGCCGGCCTGGGAGCCGGAATAGCGGCCGCTGAGAGCCCTTGTGTGTTCCCGCTGTTCGTAACTCACATAGTAGCAGCAGCGAGGGGCAAGGAGAGGAAGGCGATACACGCAGTAGGCTGTGGAGTGGCAGCAGCGATAGGAGTTGCTCTAATAGGAGTACTCTTCCTAGCATTCTCCCAAGCCGTCCTAGAGTTCCAAAAGATACTGTTGCCCATAATAGCCTTCATAATAATAGTAACGAGTCTGGCTGAACTAATGAAGCTTCCAATAGAGTTCAGCCCGGGCAAGGTTGCCAAGGGAGGTCATGCCTTCTGCTTCCTCTACGGCTTCCTATCAGTCCAGTGCAGCTTACCCTTGGTGATAGGAGCTTTGCTGCTGATAGCCGCTGGAGGAGGGCTTTACACGCTCTTGGGCTTCTCCATAGGGATAGGGCTACCGTTGATAGTGGCCAGCTACTTCGCACCCAGAATGAGGAAGAGCGTGGAGAAGCTAATGAAAAATGCCGACAAGGTGGAACTGGCCTCAACGGCACTAATGCTAATAGCTGGAATATATCTCCTATTGTACGCCTTTGGTGCAGTTTAACCTAGTGGTAATCGTTCTCTAAAAACGCATATTTTATCTTAATCGAAGAATTGTTTTTGATGTCGTACCCAACGCTTAAATTGAATTGCACGAGCGAGCCTTGGTGGCAAGTTGCTTCACTGGACGGGCTATCCGCCTTTAATAGCTGCCTTAGCTTACGCTTACGCTTGGTACTTAGCCCTTAGGAAGGACGAAAAGTATAAGAAAGTATTAGCTGTAGCTACCGCTCTGCTGACCATTTCGTGGCTCCTCTACATAATTCCGTTCGTAACCTTGGACTTCAGCTTGCATGAGGTATACTGGAACTCCAGCGAGGGATTGCCCCTGTGGATGAGGGTAGCCACATCTTGGTCGGGAGGAGGCGGGAGCCTATTCCTCTTCACCTTCATAGCGGGCCTAACGATATACTTCTTGAGGGGTGCCGGAAGGGAGTTCTTGCTAATAGCCATACCAGTCTTACTGATAGCCCTCTTCGCTGCTTACATGAACGACGCCTTCACCTTGATACCCGGACATCCGGTAACCGGAGCCGGGCTTAACCCACTGCTCAAGAGCCCTTGGCTTTACCCTCACCCGCTCAGCACCTTCAGCGGCTACGCTATATTAGCGATCTCAGCTATAGCCTTGGCTTTGGGATACAAGAGGGGTAGGGCCTCCTTCAACGTGGGCTGGGCGCTCCTAACGATAGGAATAATGCTCGGAGCGTATTGGAGCTACGAGACCTTCGGCTGGGGAGGCTACTGGGCTTGGGACCCGGTTGAGACGAGCGAGCTGCTGGTTTGGCTAACCTCAACGGTCTACCCCCACACCGTTCCTCTACTAACCTTAGCCGCAGAGAGCTTCGCGCCATTAATAACGTCCAGCGTCTTCTTGGCGATGTTCGTAACTAGGACTGGGCTAAGTCCGTTACACAGCTTCGCCGGAGCGAACATGGGCTCCTTGAGCTTGTTCTTGACCGCAATTGCGTTCTTAATATGGTGGCTGAAGAAGATAGCGGACAACTTCGACAAGTTCAGCGAAATAATAACGAAGCTCAAGGAGAAGAAGCCGTATTACGTAGGAACGTTCTTGGGCTTCACAGCGCTCTTCATAGCCGCTATCTTCGTCTATGCTACCCTCTTCGTGCCGTCCGTACTGATAGCTTTGGGCAAGTCTGCCAGCGTACCGCAAATGTCTTCGGGAATAAAGTACTTCCACCCGGTACTCTATCCGCTACTGATAGTAATGCTCTTGGCCTTGCCAATGATATTCTTGAACGATTTAGGCTGGAGGGCTATACTGACCTTCGAAATATCTGTAATATTGCTAGCTGCTAGCATGGCGATAGCTGCCTTAAAGGGAACATTGACCTTGGCTTACTTGAGCCCCAAGACTACTAACGCAATGATGGCCTTTGGAATACCAATAGCTACGTTCACCGCCATAACTGCTCTATACTACATCTACAAGAGGTACAAGCTCATAAGGGACTGGGGCATAACGCTCGTCCACTTCGGAATGGCAATAACTGCCCTAGGAATATTCCTATCTGGAACCTATGCCTTCAACAACAGCTACTTCTTCAGCTTCCACTTGGTACCGGGAACCCAGCACAAGCTGCCCAACGGGATGGAGCTGAAGCTGCTAAGCTATCACTATAAGCTCAGTGACTCCTTGGTAGACATTAAGAGCAGATATATAGAGAGGACTCCGGTATACTTCTACGGCTGGCTAGCCCTAAAGACCATAGCCAACGACTTGTCTCCCTACTTGGAGTTCGTGTACAAGATGAACCAGACCGCAAATAAGGAGCCGTTGTTAAAACTAATCCTCAGAACGGCAGAGAAGGACAACGTACTGTTCCAGAATCAAGGGATGGTAGTCTACAACTTGACCACCAAGGTAAACCCGTTCAGTGCAAACGCCACTGAGATAAAGGTTACTAACGTAATGAATAACAAGACGAAGGTACTAAAGGGTCACTTGAAGGTAATGGTTGGACCGTCCAGAGGAGTGCTCTACCTTACGGTAGGAAAGCAAGGCACTAGGTACTTCTTCGCTTTGAGTGTGAGCGGCTTCGCAATAGAAGCCAATGAAAACTTAACTACCCATGACGTGCTCTACGTTAAGCTCGAAAAGCCGGTGAACATAACAATGGGTAAGGTTAACATAACTGCGAAGGGCTTCACGGTTTACCCAATGGGCAACGTGCTCAAAGTCCACGGCCTCACCAGCTATGTACTAGCACTGTTGGTCCCGGATGGTACCGTTAAGGTAGGGAACAAGGCTTATCCCAACGGTGGCTTAGTCACCGCAAACGTCTTCGCATACATATCCGGTTTGAGGGACCCCATAGTGAGCACCATACTTAGGGACAAGCAACTTTACGCGTTCTTGAGGAACCCGAAGAACGTTGAAGCGCTCATAACCCCTCCGAAGGGCTACAAGTGCTTACACCCGGGATGTGAGGGCTACGTGAACGCTCCTCGCTACGTGCCGGAGACCATAAAGCTCCAGCTGAACTTCCAAGTGATAAGCAAGGGTGGGATAAGCGACTTCAACGTGCCCATAAGGTATGAGGCCTACGGTGAGATACAAGGCATACACGGCCTAGTACCAAAGGTAGTTCACCCCAGCTACGGCTTCAGCGACCTATACGTGGCCCTAAACCCGCCGGTGGTTAACAGCAGAGTGAGCCAAATGATCTCCTACCACGACCTGTTGCTAATGTACATGCACAAAGTATTGCCAAAGTACAAGATACCGCAAAGGCTGGCCTTAGCAGCTCTCTTCGCAGCCGGGTACAACATAAACGTCATAAAGCAGTGGACAAACAACCCACAGATGGCCCAGCACTTGCCGACCTTGCTGGAGCTAGCTACCTTAGAGCTTTACTTGCTCTCTAAGGACTACCACAGCCACATAAGTACTGAAGGCCTCTATGTGCAAGCCAAGGTAATACCGGGTGTGCCGTTGGTGTGGATAGGACCAATAACCATGGCTCTAGGAGCATTGATAGGGGCATTCGCCTACAAGAGGCCACGCCTAATAGGCCAAAAGGAGACGACCGTAGCGGTAAGGGAGAAGAAGCTTGAGGGTACTGTTGTTACACGCAGATCGCATAGAATATGAGGCGACGAAGAAGGCTTTGAAGTCTGCCGAGAAGAACGTTCCACTAAAGGGTTCTAGCGAGAACTCCTTGGTAGTTTTCGTAACTGTGGAGCCTGGGGACGAAGACGTAGTAGAGGACGTCGCAAACGATATAATTTCTCAGCTGAAAAGGCTCAAGGTCAATAGGGTAGTAATTTATCCTTATGCCCACCTAAGCTCAGTCCTAGAAAAACCTTGGAAGGCAGTAGAAATACTGAAGAGGCTCGAGGAGATCCTCAAAGAAAAAGGAGTCGAAGTCCAGAGGGCCCCTTTTGGCTGGTACAAGAGGTTCTCCATTTCGGTAAAGGGCCATCCGCTGGCAGAACTCTCTAGGAGGTACTATCCGAAAGAGAGGAAGCTCAAGCTGGTAAGGACCTTTGCCTTAACGCCGGACGGGGACGAGGTTGAGGTGGAGAAGTGCAACGAGGAGGAGCTGAAGCTTTTGGTAAACCCTCCCGAGCCAGACCAAGAGAAGTTAGAACTCATTAGGAAGTACTGTGAAAAGTTCGGCATAATTCAGTCTCCCTTGAGTCCTCCGGGTTACTTCGCTTACTTGCCGCTCTCCTACTTCATGTTCATCGCCTTTACTGTTTACATATCAAGCAAGGTACACGAGTTTGAAATACCTTTCCTCCCCATGAAGACTCCGGAAGTGGTCACTTACCCTGGGGGCTTGCCGATGATAGAGGGCTTCTTGAGACACAACGAGGTCCTCCAGCACTTGGAGCTAGTCAAGGAAGAGGAGAGGCCCATAGGCCTCTTCGAGATGTCCGTCCTCTTCAGGGAGGAAAGGACGGAGCCTTGTTACAGAGCAAAGGAGTTCACCGTGCCCCGGTTTAGGGTTGTGGTGAACGAGACCGGAGACCTATATAGCCTATTGCTCTCCATCCACGAG
>WAOJ01000175.1 GCA_015521275.1 Desulfurococcales archaeon
TCCTCACTCACCTTCACTTGCTCTGGCTTTTCTTCGTACAAGACCTTCTTGGCGTACTCCGGTATCAAGGGAGAACGCTGGAACTCCTCTCCCTTCCACAACGGTATTTCTCCTCCTTGGTCAGTGGCCGGCTCCACGAGTACCCTCATGTTGTCATCATCTATACTAATCACCCTCCAAGTCTTGCCTCCGAGCCTTATCTTGGTCTCTGGCCTGAGGTACTTGTAGACGTAGAAGGCGTCCAAGTCTCCTATTACCTTGCTACCCCACTTTACGACGAAGGTGTCTCTCTCAGCTATTACCGAGAAGAACTCACCGAAGGAGCGACTCCACCACTTTTTATCGTTGTTGTTAAAAGACCACAAGCGGTAGAACATGTAGCCTATCTTCAGTTTGTCCCCTTCCCAGTTTAAGAGCTTGTTCTTGACGAGGACGTCTATGAGCTTGTAATAAGTTTCCTTGTCCAAGTTCCTGTAAGCGTAAGAACCCTTGACTATTTGGTATGCCTTCTCCGGGTCCAATAGCTTCTCTTGCAACACCATACCTATTATTTCCCTAGCCAAGACATCCAAGGGAGCATCCATTATTCTAGGCGGCTCTACTATTCCCTTTACCGCCAACACCGCTTCCGTATAGCCGTCCAGCGTCTCGACGTCATCGTTGGTTATTATAGTTCCTCTAGAAACGCCCCCAAGCTTGTGGCCGGCCCTTCCAACTCTCTGGAGAACAGCCGCCACGCTGCCAGGGGGTCTGAACAATATTACCTTCTTCAACTCGCTTATATCAATTCCTAACTCCAAAGTCTTGGTTGCCACGACGACGTCGAGCTTACCCTCTTTCAGATCTTCCTCTATTTGCTGTCTTAACTCCTTGGAAATTGAAGAGTGGTGGACGGCCACCTTTAAGTTCTCAACCTTCGACAGTTCCTCGTGGAGCCTCTCGGCAGCATACCTCGTGTTGACGAAGACTAGCGTAGGTGGCTCTACGTGTTCCAAGACCTTCTTGGCCGCCACCTTCCAGAAGCTCTCCTCGTCCTTAACATCTCCCAAGACATCCACGTTCAGTTCTATGGCTCTCTTGGCGTTAACGCTCACTATCTTCCTGGGCCTCTGAGAAGAGCCAAAGAGGAGGTTGGCTACTTCTTCCGGATCTCCCACGGTGGCGCTGAGGGCTATCCTCTGGAAGTCCCTCCCAGTATAGGCCTTGAGCCTCTCCAAGAGCAAGGAGAGCTGTATTCCCCTCTTATTGCTGACCAGTTCGTGAACCTCGTCGACTATAACCCACCTCACGTTCTTGTAATACTTTCTGAACTGAGGGGCCCAGTCCAAATCTATCTTGAAGCCTTCCGGCGTTGTCAAGAGGATATGAGGGACTCTCTTCAGCCTAGCGCTCCTCTCTGAGGAGGAGACGTCGCCGTGCTTCCTAGCCACTATCAAGCCCAGCTGTTCCGCCCACCACTCTATCCTCTTCTTCAAGTCGTTTATGAGGGACTTGAGCGGCGTTATGTAAAGGATAGCCAAGGGCTCGACAGGCTCCTCTATTATCTTTGCCAAGATTGGTAGTAAGGCTGCCTCAGTCTTTCCATAGCCAGTGGGGGCCATTATGAGTGTGTTATAGCCTTCATATATGGGTTTGAAAGCCTTCTCTTGTATTTCCGTGAGTGACTTCCAACCCTTCTTCCTTATAAGTTCCATCAACTTTGGTGGGATCTCTAAGCTCGCGCTCAAACTCATGTCACCGATCACCTCGTTCACTTGGCGGCCCAACCGCTAACCCACCCTAAACTCCAGCCTATATAAGTACTGAAGCGTCCCACCCCTGGGGGACTAAATTTGGGTAAGAAGGTCAAAATGAGGTGTACATATTGCGGGAGGACGTTCTTCAAAGGCCAAGGGGTTGAAGTAGTAATAGGCGACGAGAAGTTCTACTTTCATAGCAAGAAGTGTGCGCTGAGGTTCCTCCAAATGTTGTTGGAGAGGATACCGCCCGAGGTAAGCGTTCCGGCCGCCAAAGCCTTGGCGAGAGAGCTTCAAGAAGCTATAAAGAAGAAAGAAGAGATGAGTAAGAAAAAGTTCGCGTAAACTTTTACTCTTCTATGGGCTCTATGTGTATTATCTGGACCGGGCAAGCAGCAGCGGCTTGCTCGGCACAGTCCTTCAACTCCTCCGGTATAACGCCCTCGAACGGGTTGTCGCCAGTCCTATACTGAGGTACTATGACCGCCTTGTACTCCTCGTTCATCTCGAAGACGTCAGGGCAGAGGTGGGCACACACTGCGTCGGAGATGCACTTCTCGGTCTCGATCCAGACCTTGTACTTCGCCACGACGCTCACCGGAGTAGAGGGGCAAGATACCGCTTATTATGCTTGCGCTGACTTGCCTAATCGGCCTATGAGGAGTGTGGTGGTCTCTGAAAAACGTGATGACTAGGAGCCCCCCGAGGCCGTCAGACCATCTTAACCTTGGTCTCGAACTCCTCTACGGGTGCAGGCTGGTCCTCGGGTGCGTCTGGGCTCAGCTCTCCTCTCTCTATCAATACTTGCCTAGTTAGCAGCCAGTAGATGAGAGCTAAACTCCTCCTCCCTTTGTTGTTACCTGGTATTATGAGGTCCACGTTCTCGGTCTTATTATCGGTATCGCATATCGCAACGACCGGTATGCCTATCTCAGCTGCTTCCGCTATGGCTTGCTGGTCCATCCTGGTATCTGTTACCAGTATTACATCGGGCTCGTAGTATACTTCTAGGGCCGGGTTGGTGAGCGTTCCCGGCACAAACCTACCTATTACCGGCTTAGCACCCACGAACTTGGAGAACATTAACACCGGCTTGTGGCCGTATTGCCTAACGGACACAGCCATTATCTTCTCGGGTTCAAACCTAGAGAGGAACTTAGCCGCCACCCTGATCCTCTGGTCTATCTTCCTTACGTCGAGTATTGCTAAGCCATCGATGTTCCTCCTCTTAAACACGAACTTCTTCATGTAGTTAGTTACCATCCTAGTCCCTATGTGTACTCCGTGGCGTAAGTACATCTCCAACGGTATCAATAACTCAACCACTGACTCCCCTTCCGTGCTCATGGCTACCACCGATACACCTTTGTGCTGAATTTAATTATTTCTTTGGATATGTCCACTGCCGCGAGCATGGTCCTCCTACA
>WAOJ01000176.1 GCA_015521275.1 Desulfurococcales archaeon
AGCCTTTACGGGCTTCTGGGTCTTCGCTAGAAGGGTCTCCTAGCCTTTAGCCACTCCTCATAAACTCCCCTCTCCACGGCCCACTCCTTCAACGGGCCGAAGATTATTGCCTTTCCCCTAACTTCCTTCACGTTTTTGCTCGCCGTTAAGAAGAGTCCGGCCCTTATGGCTAGCATCATCGCCTTCAAATACTTCTCTAGTTCCTCCTTCCCCCTGTAGGCTGCCCTCAGAGCGGGCAAAGCTATCCCAGCTAGATCTGCTCCCAGCGCTAGTACCTTCAAGGCATCAAGCCCGGTCCTAATGCCTCCGGAGCCTATGACCAACGCATCTGGGGCGGCCGCCCTAGTCTCTATCACCGAAGCAGCTGTAGGTATTCCCCAGCTTTCCAACCACTTCGCAACAGTAGCTAAAACTTCTTGCCCCTTCTCCCTAGCTCTGTACATTTCAACCTTTACCCAGCTCGTGCCCCCAGAGCCGGAAACGTCGAAGGCCTTAACGCCTATCTCCCTAAGCATCTTAACGCTATCATAGTCCAGTCCGGCCCCAGTCTCCTTAATTATTATTGGTTTGTCCACTTTATCTATCAGTTTGCTTAACTTGTCTATCAAGCCCTCGAAATCTACGTCGCCTTCTGGTTGAAAGGCCTCTTGAGCAGTGTTTAAGTGAATGGCTATAGCGTCCGCGTCAACCATCTCAATTGCCTTCTTTATCTCCTCTATACCGTAGCCCTTCACTATTTGAGGGGCTCCCAAGTTCGCTATTATTAGTGCATTCGGGGCCCTCTCCCTCGCTATCCTAAAGGTCCAAGCTAACTCTGGATGCTCTATAGCTGCCCTCTGGCTCCCAACTCCCATGCCTAGGCCTAGCTCTTCTACCACCTCTGCTATGATAGCGTTTATCTTGGCGGCATGTTCGTTGCCCCCTGTCATGCCGGTAACTATTATTGGGGCCTTTAGCTTCTTGCCGAAGATCTTCACTTCAGTGTCCACCTTCTCCGCGTTCAGCTCCGGAACGGCTCTGTGGATCATCCTCACGTACTCTAACCAAGTGTTCCCGGCCTCCACGTCTTCGATCAGGGTTATTCTGAGATGGTCGAGCTTCCTGTTTGGCGTTTGCAAGCACTTCTTCCCGCCTTCATCTTCACTTGTCTCCGCTTATACTGTTACCTTTTGTACACTACACTTATTACCGCTTATGTGGGAGTGAGTTAGCAATGAAGGTTTACTATGAGATCTACGGATGTGCGGTAATGATGGGAGAGGCTAAGAGGACTTTGAGGGAGCTGGAGGAGAAGGGTTATGAGCTAGTAAACGAGCCAGAAAAGGCGAACGCCTCGGTTATATTCACTTGCACTGTTAGGAGCGAGACCGAGCAGAGGATGCTTTCTAGAATAGCAGAGCTGAGGAAGTTCGGTAAGGTCGTAGTAACCGGTTGCTTAGCGAGCGCCCAACCCGGCTTAATAAAGATGAATTTCCCCGATGTATCCATAGTTTCCAACCAAAACATGCACAAGCTCCATTTGGCCCTAGAAGGAAAAGAAAAGTACTTACTCAAGGGGGAGAGACCGAGAAATTGGTTGAAGGATCATGCCTACGGAGGCATTTTGATCGTCCCCATAGCGGACGGCTGCTTGGGGAGCTGCACTTTCTGCATAACTAAGGTAGCGAGGCCAAAGCTTCACAGCCAAAGCCCAGAGGCGATATTGGAGTTCATAAAGAAGGGGATAAAGAAGGGAGCTTACGAGGTATGGCTAACTGCTCCGGACGTAGCAGCCTATGGAAGGGACATAGGCACGGATATAGCAGATTTGCTCGAGAAGATATTGAAGTTCTTACCGGAAGACGTAAGGATAAGGGTTGGTATGATGAGCCCCGACACCTTCGAAGACATAGCGGATAGACTAATGGACGTTATGAGAGACTATAGGGTTTACAAGTTCTTCCATTTGCCTTTGCAAAGCGCCAGCGACAAGGTATTAAGGTTAATGGGCAGGAAGTATTCGTACGAAGAGTACAAGGCGTTGGTGGAAAAGGTCAGAAGGGCCTTCGTTGACCCAACGATAGCTACGGACATCATGGTCGGCTTCCCCGGCGAAAGCGAGGAAGACTTCGAGATGACGCTAAAAGCCATAAGAGAGCTGGCCTTTGAGAGGGTACACTTAGCAGCTTACACGCCAAGGCCCTTAACTATAGCTGCTAGGATGAAACAAGTGAGGGAGGACGTAAAGTCCAAGAGGGTTAAGGAAGCAATGAAGGTAATAGAGGAGGTGGGCTTAGAAGTGCACAAGAGGTACGTGGGAGGGAGCTTCAAGGCCTTTATCAGCGAGTACGATAAGAAGCACTCCACCTATGTCGCAAGGCTCCACAACTACATACCAGTAATACTGAGGGAGGGGAGGCTTGGTGAAGAGGTAATTGTTAAGGTAAAGGAGGCTACGTTTTATGACTTGAGGGGAGACCAGCAGATCTTCTCATAACCCCTAATCCTATCCCCCTTCCTACACCATATTGATAATACGGAGCCGTCCTCGCTCACTTCGTAGTCGCAAGAGGTGAGAGCTTCAGTAAACCTCCAGCCCTTGGGGGCTAGCCAATAGGCTTCATAATCGTATTCCGCCACCCACTCCTCGAACTCGTTCTCGAAGCAGTTCTCCCCTTCTTTGTATGGTCCCTCGAACTCGAGGATAAAGGTATAATAGGGTATTTCAGCGAAGGCCAAGAACTCGAGGACCGCTTGCTTTACCTCGACCTTCACCCTCTCTCCGTTAACCTTTACCTTCTCTTTGTTTATTTCTTCTTGCAACGCTAACCTCGCCCTCTCCACCTCTTCCGCGTAGTCGAAGGGCCTGTGGACCAGTTCGGCCATCTCAGCCTTCTCGTCGAAGTAGTAATAGTTTATTATTTCCCAGAAGTGCCATCCCTTTCCTTCAAGGTTTATGAAGTAATAGCCTTGAGCGTAAATGGGCTTCAAGGCCTCTTACCTAAAGGCCCCTTTTATGCCCCAAACTTTTGAGCTGACCTGCTGGCTAGCAGGAGGGCAGAAGCCTTATCGCTGTCCTCCTCCAATACTTTGGAAAACGTCTCCAACCCCTTTATGAAACCCTCATCTGTAATCCTCACGTAAGGTAAGTCAAGCTTTGTGAAGCCTTCTCTCCTCAGTTCGTTCAGAACTTCTAAGACGCTTCTGTCGAACTCATCCGGGTAAAGCTTTGAGAACTCCTCCACGGCTCTCAGCAGCACGTCTACTGGGACTTGACGGTCTTTCTTTCCCAGTAGATACAAGAGTGACAGCAGCAAGCGCCTCGTTTTTATCATTTGTAATGCCCCCTTGCACCTGTATCTGAGACTAATTGAGATGGGCCAACGGTGGGAAAGATGAAGAGGATAGACTTGGATGGGACGTTTAGGTTTTCGTGCACTAGGAAGGCTCAGTGCTGCAGGACGGGCCCTAACGTGGCTTTGACCATTTTTGACTTGGTTAGGATAGCAAAGTACTTGAACAAGCACTGGAAGGAGCTAATACCGACCTATGTAAAGGTAATAGTTGCTGACATGGTACCCTTCATGGTTTTGAGGGGAATAAGGGACGAATGCATTTTCTTAAGCAAGAAGGACGGCTACAAGTGTACAATATACCCAGCGAGGCCGATGAGGTGTAGGCTCTATCCAATAGTCCCAGCTGCCCCCAGGGCGAACTACGTTTACCTAGACACCAAGTGTCCGGGCTTGTGGAGTGGGCCGGAGAGGAAGGTTCCGAAGAAGGCGCTGGAGAAATACTATGAGGAGGTTAAGGAACACTACAAGAAGATAATGAAGTATGTACTGGAAGAGGGGTTGGAGCCGGAGGACGCCTTGGAGAAAGCGATAGAGGACGTATGGGATGAGGTGGATTGGAGGGACGTCCAAGGCTTGGAGCTGGAGCCCTAGTGGTGGGGCCGCGGGGATTTGAACCCCGGACCACGGGGGCCCAAGCCCCGCATCCTACCAAGCTAGACGACGGCCCCCTGTGGGAGGGAACAGCTCAACCTTTATTAATCATTGCCGACCTCTTCCTCCTCCTCGTTCTTTGCTACCAGTGCCAAAGTCATGAAGATTACCATTATTCCCGTAGTAAGCCAAACCTTGACGTCATAGGGTATAGGGTTTCCGAACTTCCACAGTGCTATTATTATCGCCAACATCGCGAGTAAGATCTCTGTCTCAGTTAGGCCTATGTCCACGTGCTCCCCTTCCCGCGCTCATGCGGAGGATTAAAACGTGTGCCCCGCCCGTAACCCCCAACGCTCATCGACCGCTAAGCGGCCTCGCGAGGGTTGACTCAAGCGGGGCTCCGTGAGCGTTGACGGAGGAAAGGATAAAGCTCTGCGCTGGCGTTGACCTAGCTGTTAGGAGACCCTCTGCCTTGTGCATCACGAGGTTTCCAATAGTTACGTATTTAGGCTTCGTGAACGATGAGGAATTGATAAATATGATAAGGTTCTTGGAGGTCCAAGTGGTAGCGATAGACGCTCCCCTAAGC
>WAOJ01000177.1 GCA_015521275.1 Desulfurococcales archaeon
AGCTAAGCCTCGCGTACTCGAAGTCGTCGGAGGCCTTGGGATTGTGCAAGTTATTTTCTAATAAGCCCACGTGTTCTAGCTCACAGCCCAACTCTTCCAAGGTGTTTAGGGCTGAGACCAACACTTCCCCCAAGTTCTTGCCTAGCTCATCAAAGACCAGTACCACCCTCTTGGAAGGCGTTGTGTCCAAGATCCTTAAGCTTGAAAACTCGCCCAACCCTCTTCCCTTTTCGAGAGTGTAAATAGGGTATTAATTCTCGCCTCCATCGAATATATACATTTTTAAACGCTGTTTAGCCCGTCTATAGCTCGAGAGTGGGACTGTGGAGCGTAGAGCTTTGATAGCAGTATTACTAATCGCATCGCTTGCCTTCGCAGTTCCCAAGCAGTACTTGCCCTTGCTAACCAAACCCTTCACCCTAGGCCCCAACTGTGAGAGCATAAAGAAAATTATAGACTGGGATGGAGGCATAAAGAACATACACTTGCCCAAAGAGATACCAATAGGAGCTCCCGCCCCATTAAGCGGTGCCTTGGGCTCCTTTGCTGTTTCCAACTACAATGCCATAAAGATGGCCTCAGAGGACATAAACGGCTGTATGGAGAAGCTGGGGCTCCCGTGGAGGTTCAAGTTCATACCGGAGGACACGAGGACTGATCCCCAAGTTGCAGTAGAAGTGGTTAGGAAGCTAGCCCTCCAAGGAGTCCAGATAATAGCTGGAAGGATCACTAGCAGGCCCATGGGCTCCCTAATGTACCCGGTTAACGAGGAACTTCACGTCGTGGTTATGAGCGGTACCAGCACTGCTCCTAACCTAAGGATTGAGAACTACCTCAACTACATAAAGAAGACTGGAAAGTCCTACATCTTCTGGGCCATAACTAACGACTACCTCCAAGGAAATGCCTTGGCTGACTTGGCTCACAAGCTCGGCTACAAGCACGTAACGATAATGTATAGGCAAGACGACTACGGCGTGGGCTTGGCTAGCGCCTTCAAGTACTACTTCACCAAGATGGGCGGTAAGGTAACTCTAGTGCCTTACGACCCCAACGCTAGGACCTTCACCGCCGAGCTTAGGGTGGTTGCCGAGAGCAAGCCAGATGCAATACTCTTCATCTCCTTCGACGAGCTGAAGGTAATACTTAGGCAAGCCTTGACCTTAGGCTTGCAGAGGTATCCTTGGCTGTTCAGCGAGACTTGTAGGGGAGTGCTCCTCAACGACCCGTACTTGGCCAAGATAGTTGCAGTAAAGCATGGGATGGGCACCGGGCCCGGCGGAAGCGACGAGTTCGCCAAGCTTTATGAGAAGAGGTTCGGCATGCCTCCAATGCTCTACGCCGACTACATCTATGACACCTTGTGGCTCTCTGCCTTAAGTGTTCTGAGGGCTAAGGTATACAAGGCAGACGCAATAAGGCAAGCCCTCCTAGAGGTGGGAGCTTACTTCAGAGGCTACACTGGCCCTAAGGCCTTCAACCCGTTGACTCAAGAGGTTATGAAGACTATCTACCACTATTGGACTATAAAGATAGTGAACGGCAAGCCTATGGCAGTTAAGGTTGGCATATGGGATCCGGAGAAGGGCATAATAATGTACATGAACATAAGGCCTAGGTAATCCAAAACTTTTTTAAGTTGGGAAGGCCGTCCCACACCTCGGGCGAGTTTTATGAGGAAGGTCTTCGCCGTTGCCCTAATAGCTCTAATGGCTACCTCCCTAGCCTTCGCTATGGCTCCCCAAGAGAAGTACGGCGGACCCAAGTGCTCCTACATAATGACCGCTATCGATAGGGCTGGTGGTCTCCAGAAAGTAGAGAAGGGTCTAGGAACCACCACCATAAAGATAGGAGCCCTAATACCCATGAGCGGTGCCTTGGCTTCATTCGCCGACGAGCGCTACGCCGCCCAGCTGGCGGTTAGGGACTTGAACTACTGCTTCAAGGAGCTACACTTGCCCTTCAAGGTAGTCCTCTACGTTGAGGACACCCAAACCATGCCCCAAGTGGCTCTAGAGAAGGCTAGGAAGCTTGTGAACATAAACGGCGTCCACATGATAGTGGGACCTGCTACCTCCGCTGCTGTAGGAACCCTACAAGACGTGATCAACGGCGAACTCAAGGTAATACTCATGAGCCACTCCAGCACCTCCCCGCTGGTCAGGTTCAACAACGAGGAGTACATAAAGAAGCACGGCTACAGCTACGTGTTCTTCAGCGTCAGCAGCGACCTCTTCCAAGCTAGGGCCTTGGCTAGCGTCGTGAAGACCTTCGGCTACAAGAGGGTAGTCTTCTTCTACAGGAACGACGACTACGGCAAGGGATTCGCCCTTGCCTTCAAGCAAGCTTTCGAGGAGATGGGAGGTAAGGCTTACCTAATACCCTACGATCCCAATGCTAGAACCTTCACCGCTGAGCTCAGGAGCATCTACAACTACAACCCACAAGCCATCGTCTGGCTGGCCTTCGACGAGATAAAGGTAATACTGAGGCAAGCGCTGGCGCTAGGCCTACAGAGGTACCCGTGGTTCTTCACTGAGGCAGTGAAGGGACCAGCTCTAATATCCGACCCCACCATAGCTAGAGTCTTGGCGGCCAAGCACGTCCTAGGAACTGCTCCCTACACTGCGGGCAACTTCATCAAGTACTACATGAGCGTCTATCACAAGGAGCCCGTAGAGTTCAGCGACACCTTGTACGATGCCGTCTGGCTAGTGACCTTAGGAGCCCTTAGGGCTGCCAGCTTCAACCCCAACCTGATGGAGCACGCTATCATAGAGATGAGCTACATCTACCACGGCTTCAGCGGCGACAAGAGCATGAACGCCATATACCAAGAGCCCCTGACCACCAGCTACAGCGTGTGGACCGTGAAGATAATCAACGGCAAGCCGACCTTTGTGAACGTGGGCTTCTGGAGCCCCAGCAAGGGCCTAGTGCTCTACGAGAAGATAACCCCCAGGTAAGCTTCAATATATTTTTTCCATTAGGAACTTGGGTA
>WAOJ01000178.1 GCA_015521275.1 Desulfurococcales archaeon
ACACGCTTTGGGCTTCGCCAGGGGGCTTGACGAAGAGACCACCGAGAAATTCGTCAAGATGTACGTTAACGAGTACACTCTGGATATGGGTGAAGAAGGTAAGGAGGCGCTCTCGAAACTGTACGAAAAGGCATACAAGGCTGGGGCATTAGACTTCCTGCCAAGGTTTAGAGTCGTCGAGCCTTAGCCTAATGCTCCTCCAACCCGCTTCCTTAGCCGCTTGAGGAGTTATTGCAGTCGTTACCAATAACACGTTCCCGCTGATCCTCTTTATCTCCTTCATAAGCCTCACGGTATCTTCATCGTCATCGTACCAATAGCCGTCCGTGAGTATTATCACGGGTTCATTGGGCTTCAAGTTATTCTTTACGAGTTCCAAGGCTTCTGAAATAACCGTCCCACCCCCTCCCTCAATGCCTCTTCTAATTACGCTTAGTATCCTAGACCTGGAGGCCCCCACGCTTAAGAGCTTGGGCTCGGCATCCCATATGACTAAGTTTATCTTTGAGTACTTAGCTGCATGAACTAGTTCTCCTACGAACGCTGAGAGCTCCTCATCACTTATTGAGCCCGATACGTCAACCAAGAACCAGACCTTAGCCCCCCTCTTCGAGTAGCCGGGTACGTACTTCAAGCCCCTCCGGTTTGGCACGCTCCAAGTTCTGTAGTCCTTCACGCTCCCCCTAGCTATAATTCCCTTGAGTATCTGTTCCCACTTCATTTGGTGCTTGTAGGGTTTAACGAACCTCTTCAAGGAACCTGGCAAATTGCCGGCTAGCTTGAGCATAGTCGCTGCAAGCCTCGTGGTAACTTCTTTGCCCAATTCTTCCAAGGCCGAAGGATCTCTCTCACTCTCATACCTCTTCATAGATTCCTTGAACATTTCTCTAAATTCCTTATTGCCCTTAAATATTTCCTTTACATCGTCGCTCTTACCTTCGATCAAGTCTGGCATAACTATACTCTTCCTCCAGTCGTAGCTTGATCCTCCCCTACAGCCCTCCTCGTCGCATATCTCGACGTCCGCCTCGGCGAATAACTTTATTTCGTTACCATACTCCAAGAGCTTGGCGTACACGATTTCTGCGGGATCATCCTTCTTTACACCTTTATCCCTAAAGGTCCTCCAGCTTACCGGGGTCCCTCCGAGCCTCTCGCCGAACTTGACCAAGAAGTCCCAGAAGGTAGAGTCTTCGACGGGTAAGTCCTCTAAGATACTGTTTACCTCAACATCGCTCGCTATATTCCAAATAATGGGATTTAAGTCTTTCTTATCGATCAAAGGAACCCAGTGGTTTAGTGAACCGTGGAACATCTCGTGTAATAAGAGCGCTGCAAACTCCCCCTTGGTTATGTATCCCTTATTCGTTCTATAGTTGTCCAAGCTCACCTTTCTCAACCACTTCTCCGGAACTACTATCGCAGCCCTCTTGGCGTCGAAATACGCCGTCTTGGCACTTCTCGACTTCGCTATGGCGAAGTTCTGAAGGAAGGCAGCGAGTGCAGGGTTCGTTGCGGCTAGGTATGCTAACACAGCTTCAACGATTTCTCTCTCGTCTCTAACCGGGCCCCTCAACCCTCTTCAACTAACGGTACGAAAGCGACCGGTAATAAGCGCTGGACCCTCAAGCCCTCGGGCCCCTTCTCTATCCTGTACAGAACTTGGTAGCCCGGCTCCTCCTCGACCGGTATTACCATTATGCCACCGACCTTGAGCTGCTTCACCAACTCTTCCGGTATCCTCTTAGCAGCGGCAGTGACAATTATCTTGTCGTAGGGAGCTGCTGGTGGGTACCCCTTCGAGCCATCCCCCACTAATACTGTAACCCTATCCCCATAGCCCAGCCTCTCTAGCCTTTCTTTCGCCTTCTCCGCCAGTTGCGGTATTCTCTCTATTGTGTAGACGTGACCCTCGGGACCCACTACTTCGGCCATAACTGCTGCATGGTAGCCGGAGCCAGTACCCACTTCCAACACCTTGTCACCTCTCTTCAGTTCAGCAGCCTCTATCATGTAGGCTACCATGTGAGGAGCGCTTATGGTTTGACCCATGCCTATGGGCAAAGGTCTGTCCACGTATGCTAAATCCTTGTACTCCTCCGGCACGAACTCCTCCCTGGGGACCTTGAGCATCGCTTCAGCTACCTCTGGCCTCCTTATGTAGCCCTCTTCAATGAGCTTCTCTACCAACCTCCTCCTTTGTTCTTCGAACACGAAGGTCCCCGTGGCAGTAGGGAGAAGTAAAGGTAATAGCTGTGGTACCGATGCCCTTTTGGGATAACCTTTGCCCGGTCCGCAGATGCCGAGCCTAGGACAAGCCGAAACCGGCCTCATCGCTCCCGTCATTAAGTCGCTAGTGGGCGTCATAGAAGCCCTAGCGAAGATAGAGAAAGATAATGGTCAGAAGCTTGACCAAGCCTTGGGAGCCCTCTCTCACCTCACTTCCCAGCTCAACTTAATCCTAACCCTTCAAGCGGTCACGCTAGTAGTTGCCTTGTTAATATTAGGAATAGTGGTCTGGAAGCTCGTGGTGAGCTATTGAAGAAGCTTAACGTGGAGCCTCTCAGGGGCTTTAGAGACATATTCTTCGAAGAGGCTGACATAATAGACTTTGTTATAAAGGAGTCTGAACGTCTAGCGCGAAGGTGGGGCTTTAAGAAGTGTTTCTTACCCACGCTAGAGCGCTTTGAACTCTTTGCCATGAAAAGTGGCGTCGAGATAGAGAAGACTATGTATGTCTTCAAAGATAAGGCCGGGAGGACGGTTGCCCTCAGGCCGGAGGCGACCGCCTCGGTGGTTAGGGCTTACCTAAGGCTTCTGAGGGCCCAGCCCAAACCGCTCAAGCTTTTCACAATAGTTAACGTGTTCCGATACGACGAGCCTCAATACGCGCGTTATAGGGAGTTTTACCAGGCCGACTTCGAGGTCTTCGGCTCTAGCGACTCTTACGAGGACGCTGAACTGATAACGATGCTCCACGACTTCTACGATAACTTGGGACTAAGGCACGAAATAATAGTGGGAAGCGTTAAGGCGCTGAGGACCATACTCTCCGAAGAAGGTATTGATGAGAAGGAACAAGACGTGATACTTCACCTAATAGACAAGGGCAAGGTTGACGAAGCGTTGGAGAGATTGGAGAAGATGGCCAGAAGTCCGGAGAGAGCAGTGGAGACCGTAAAGGAGCTGGTCTCCATCGAAGGCGGGGAAGAGGTCTTAGAGAAAGGAGTAGAGATAATGAGACAGAGTGGCTACGGCTACAGCTTCGAGGACCTCCTCCAATTGACGAAGTACTTACCGGATGACGTAAAATCTGTAATAAGGATAAAGCTTGCATTTGCCAGAGGATTGGCATACTACACTGGCCTCATCTACGAGGTAAAGGTACCGGGCTTCCCTGTCTCAGTGGCTGGAGGTGGGAGGTACGACACCTTAACCAAGGTCTACGGTTGGGAGTACGTACCGGCTACAGGTTTTGCTATAGGTATCGATAGGACCGCTATGGCTCTTTCCAAGATGCATGGCTGGAGGTCTGAGAGGCCTACAGTAGTGGTGATACCCTTGGACGAGGAGGCTAGAAAAGAAGCATTAGCAATAGCTCGCGAATTAGCCTCCCTTGATGTAGATGTCATATTGCTGACTGAAAGGAAGTCGATAAAGAAGATGTTGGCATATGCATCTGAAAAGAAGGCGAGGGTTGTCATAATACTCGGTAAGAAGGAGATAAGCGAGGGTAAGGTGACTATTAAGAACTTGGACAAGCATAGACAAATCTCTTGCCCGAGGAAGTCATTGCTTGATTGTTTAGCCGATGCGTTGAAGACTTAATTCTATTCTACACTACGTAAGTCGGCGGGAGTCATGTGTAACCTAGAGAAGTTGGGCCCCGGTAAGGACGCTCCGCACATCGTCAACGTTGTAATAGAGATACCTATGGGAGGTTATGTAAAATATGAGATGGACAAGGATAGTTGCATGATAAAGGTTGATAGAGTATTATACACCGCTATGTACTACCCATTCAACTACGGCTTTGTACCGGGGACTTTGGAGGAGGACGGCGACCCCGTGGACGTTCTAGTACTGAGCTACGAACCTTTCTATCCTGGCACCTACTTGAAGGCCAAACCTATCGGAATGCTCGTCATGGAGGACGAGGAAGGAATAGACAACAAGATAATAGCTGTCCCAGTAGAGAAGATAGATCCGAGGTTCAAGAACTTTAACGATATCACTGATGTACCAGACATAATAAAGGACAAGATAAAGCACTTCTTCGAACACTACAAGGAACTCGAGCCGGGCAAGTGGGTCAAGACGAAGGAGTGGCTACCGAAGGAGGAGGCAATAAAGAGGATAAAGGAAGCCATAGAGAGGTACAACAAGAATAAGTCTTGAAAAGGACAACACAACATAAAGCTTAGGGACAAGGCTTGCTCAGTTACGACGTGGTCATCTTAACACTAAATTACGCGTTATTGGCGAAAGGGGTATACTACGTTCCCTCTGGCAGCTTACAATGGAACTATGTGAGTTATTTTCAGCTCCCCACCTCTATTCAATACACC
>WAOJ01000179.1 GCA_015521275.1 Desulfurococcales archaeon
GACGTAAGTGATAAGCTGAGGGTTGTAGCGACCACCATACTCCCTAAAATATACAAGTACTATATCGAGAAGGGGACCTTAGAGGTCAAACGTTCTAGGACGTTGTTGGAGATGTTCACTAACAAAATTGAAGCAGAAATTGGTATTGTTGTTAGTAGCAAGGAGAAGGTTGGAACAGCTACAGTTTCCCCCTCTTTAGGACCTATCCCCCATGGGTCCTCAAGAGAGAGCGTGCATCTTGTACTTAAGGAGATGGACGAGATTGAGAGGACGTTGGGCGGAGAGATAAGAGCCATCCTCACGTTATTAACGGGAGATTTAATCGTAGAAATAGTCAAGGCCTTTGGAGAAGCTATCTCTAAGCCATTCTGTGAGGCATTGAAGAACTTGGTCGAGACCAGCTTGAACATAGAAGAGGTGCGCTTCATACCTTTTGGAAGAACTCCCATAGTACTGGCGATAGAGAGCGCATCCAGAGAGCCCTTGGAGAGGTCGCATGTGCTTGAGAAGCTTACGGAACTATACCCCGTTAACTTGAGCAGCTACGTCCGTTGGACCAGTGAAGGACGCAGGCTCCTACTAGAGGGAGAATTGGACGAGACCAGGGAAAAGATACTAGCGTTAGCGTCTCCGTTAGTGGAAGGGAGGCTTCTTCAAGCTGGGAGGGAAGTTATATACGAAGACTGGAGAGGCTCTAAGGTCAGCCTAGGGTTATCGTCTGCCTTGGTCGAGGAAGTTTCTGGCATGATTTTCCCCATATTGAGCTTAAGGGGCGAGAAATCTATAGTACTCATAGAAGAGCCCGAAGCCCAGCTTCACCCTCAAGCGCAAGTAACAACCGCTCTGTTCTTAGCCTCGTTACCTTCGCTCTGTTGTAAGGTCGTTACCACAACCCACAGCGACCTCATAGCGATTACCTTGAGCTATTTGGCAGTAAAGAAACCTACCGAGGAACAAGTGAAGGAGTTACTGAAGGCTTTGGTGCCGTACGTCACCTACGGCATGGATGAACTCGCGAAGCAAGTTTCCAGATCCGTTAAAAGACTTAACTTGAAGATATACGAGTTCACCCCCGAAGGCAAGGTGAAGCCCGTAGACCCGATGAGGGTCTTGAATGAGGAAGTCCCAAGTATTACAAGGGTGATAGATGCGCTCACGGAATGGGCATTCGGGTTAGTGAGGTGAAAAGGATTTGCCAGAGCTGGAGGCGAGTTGTGGAGAGAACGAGTGTTTCGTCAGACTGCCTAGGAAGGTCCTCCTCTTCCTAGACGCAGAAACTGTCGGAGGGAAGCTCATGAGAGGATCTCACTGCGACTGCGTCGTGTTAGAAGTCAAAGAAGGAGGGGTAACAGTGTACTCAGTAGAGCTCAAAATATTAAGAGGGGTGTGGAGAGAGTAATGAACAAGAACGAGCTGAGGTTAAAGTGCGAAAACTGCATTAATTTCGCCCTTAAGTTAGTTGAACAATTAAGGCTACCCATAAATGAAAAGCAATGCGTTCTAGTCGTGCCTCCAGGGGTCTTCACTTTGGTGAAGAAGAACCGACACTACATAAAGGCTCCTTCGGCCACCCTCGCCAAAGTCGTGCCATGTGGCGCGCACCTCAAATCTTAACTCTCTCCTCGTACTTCTTCTCTTCTCCCTTCTTCACGAAGTGTATTTCTAAGGGAAACCTGGGCTCTCCGCACTTCTCAAAGTTTTCAAATATTTTGACCAAGGCATCTATCCTTTTGCCTCTATCCAAATCTTCCTTTATTACCACCAACAAGTCGAAGTCAGAGGAGCTGTCGTAGTTTCCCCTGGCCACGCTCCCTATAATATAAAGCTCCGCGTCCGGGAACACCTTCAAGACGCTCTCTTTAATGCAAGGCAAAAGCTCCTTCCACTTCCTTATTATCTTAAAACGGCTTAAGGAGAGGGCCACAGCTCCCTCTCAACCCTCTCCAACTCCTCAATAATGAGTTTGGCTACTTTAACCAGCTCCTCGGCCTCTTCCTTAGTGTAGGGATAGGGCTTGTACCTCGCCTCGTAGTAGGCCTCTTCTAGCTCTACCAGCTCCCTCCTAAACTTCTTAGCTACCTCACCTATTTTCTTTGAAACGTCGAACCCTTCAACCTCTAAGGTGAAGGCTAGAGTGGCCAAGAGCTCCCTTATCTCGTGCCCTCTGACCTCTTCGCCGCTAAGCCTCACGAGCATAGCCTTTATGAAGAGTTGTAGCGCTTGTTCCGAGTGAAAGGCAGCTAAGTCGTAGAAGCCCTTCTTCAAGTCCTCCTCTGCCTCTTGTAAAAACATGAAGGCCCTCTTCCTCAACACCTCGTGAGGCTTCATCTTCTCCTCTTGAGCCTCTTCAGAACGGCTATTATGGGTAAAGCGAAGACGGCGGAAACGCCTTCATTGCTATAGTAAGTAGTGCTCGTTTGGCTCTGAGTAGTACTATGAACTTTTTGGTTCACAATTTCATAGATTTCGACGTTACACCAGTAGGGGCTGAAGGCCGGTACGTAGCTGTCTCCGAAGGCGTTCTCCTTATACCAAGTCACGTCCTTCAGAACGTCGGGGCACCAGCACCTCTTCAAGGCTAGGGTGAAGTTAGATGCATAATAGAGGTAAACGCTATCGTCAGCTTGGACGAGCAAGTATTTACAGCTCGGAGAAAATCTAACCTTGTTGACGTTCCCAAAGGGCCCCAAGGTCTTTATTGCCTTCCCGGAGGTCACATTGTATATGTATACGAAGCTCGAGTCCGATGCCGCTACCAAGTCCTTGCAAGCGCTGACCGAAGCGACGGGCTCAGTAAATGTTATGTTCTTTATTATTTTCCCGTTTGTAATATTTATCACTTCCACCTTCCACCAGCCAGAGTCAGCAACGTATAAGTAATTTCCATACACGGAAGCGTCAGAGGCCTTTCCTATGTTAGTGCTCCAAACCCTTTTTACCTCTCCGTTCTCTATTATGAATAGTCCGCACTCGTCCCCACAAGCCACGAAGCTCGTAGCGTTCAAGCCCTTTATGATTCCCGAATAGCTGTCATTAATGGTAAAGGAAGCTATCAAGTTTCCGTTTATTGCGTCGTGTAAGCGAACCTCGTTGCCTATTAACACGAAGAACCTATCGCTCGAATAGCTTATCGAGGTAGGCAAGGAGTAGTAGGCTACGTAGTTCAGCCTATCGTTCATTGGTATTATCAAGTACCTTAGGGCTATGGGCTCAGTTACTAGAACGGTGTAATTGGATATAGCTAAGCTCCCGCATCCGGTATAATTTTGTACGCTCACGAAGAGCCATATGAGCTTCAGCGCTAACAAAATCTTACCTATAACTAAAGAACCTTATCTCGCCAAAAAGTTTCAACTAACCATAAAAACCGGTATCCAAATACCGGTATTTGGATACCGGTATGAGGATACCGTTTGTTGACAGGGAGGCCGAGCTCAAGCTCTTAAATAAGGAATGGAACAAGGAGGGCTTTTCCTTGGTTTTAATATACGGAAGGAGAAGGGTAGGGAAGAGCAGGCTGCTAAAGGAATGGTTGAGGGGTAAGAGGGCCGTATACTACGTGGCCGCCCAAATACCCTATTCCCAGTTTTCCGACGAGTTTTCTGAGAGCGTGTTAGAACAGCTAGGCATAACCGTGCCCAAGGATTTCATAGCCGCCCTGAAAATTCTATCAAAGGAAAAGGTAGCCGTGGTTATAGACGAGTTCCAATACATAGCCAATAAGGAGGTGTTGACAAAGCTTCAGAGGCTAATAGACGAACACTTGATCGAGACGAACTTGAAGCTGGTTCTGAGCGGCTCATTGGTCTCGTTCTTTACCAAGGAAGCTTTGGGCTACGAGAGCCCCCTCTTCGGTAGGAAGACCTCTTCCAGGAAGCTCAAGCCCCTAACCTTCTTCCAAGCTAAAGGCTTGTTGCCAAAGGATTGCTTGGAGGCTTTGAGGGTTTATGGAGTCGTAGGGGGTACTCCGGCGTACCTAAAGGAGGTCTATGGAAAGGGCTTCGAGGAAGCGCTCGAAGCAGCCTTGGACCCCTTAGGCAACCTCTACGACGAGCCGGAAAACGTCTTTAGGACCGAGGTGAGGGAGCCTAGGACCTACCTAGGCATATTGAAGGCAGTTGCTGAGGGCAAGGTAACTCCCAGCGAAATATCGAACGTTGTGAGGGTGGATTCCTCCACCTTGAAGAAGTACTTGGAAGTAATGGAGGCTATGGACATAGTGCGAAGAGAGAGGTCCTTGAAGAGCAAGAAAGGCTATAGGGTAAAGATAATTGACCCCTTCTTCTCGTTCTGGGCAAAGTTCTCCAAGTACTCCGGCTTAATGGAGATAGACAAAGAAAAAGCTATAGAGATAGTTAAGGCCAAGTTTGAAATGCACATGGGAGAGGTATTTGAGGAAGTGGTCAGGCAGAGCTTGCCCTTGCTCTATTCCAAAGGCTTAATGAAGACCTTTCCGGCTGAAGTGGGCAAGTGGTGGTACAAGGGGGAAGAGATAGACCTAGTGGCTCTGGGAGACTGCTCCTCAGCCTTCATAGAGGTTAAGTGGGGTAGCTTGAAAGAGAAGGAAGTGGAAAGGATAAAGGAAGAGCTGAAGAGGAAAGCCGAGAGGAGCGGACTGAAGAGGTGTGAGGCGGAATACTTGGTAATAGCTCCCTTCTGCGAAGGGGATTGTGTTTCTTTTTGCGACCTCTTTAACCAAAGTACTTCTTGACGATTTCTTTATCTCTTTCCAAGTCCCAGCCCCTCTCCTCCAACTCGTCTATTTTATCAAAGACGTAAGTCTTGCTGTAGCTTAAACCCATTTCCCTCAGCGCTTTCCATATGTCCGTCTTCCTCATGGGCTTGTTCCTCTGGAGCAATATAGCGTATATTGCCCTCTCTACGGAGCCCTTGCTGCA
>WAOJ01000180.1 GCA_015521275.1 Desulfurococcales archaeon
CCTTGGGTACGAAGCCCGGAAAGTTCATAACTACGAAGTCTTGGTTACTGTCCAACGCAAAGAAGAACCTCCTATTCGCGCCCTCCTCAGGGGAGCTAGTCCTCTTTATCTCCTCTATGTTGATATTATATATGTGGTAAAGGAAATTCTTTATAAAGGAAGTCTTTCCAGCCCCCGTGGTACCAACTACTAATACGTGCTTCAACAAGGCCTCCCAAGGGATGGTTATCGGGATGGGCTCCGATCCTAGGGGCACGTCCATAATAGCCATAGCCCCGAGCACGGGACCCTTCTTCGGGCTCAACAAGGTACCCAGGACCTCGGGCTTGGGTATTACCACTGGGGAGCCCGGATCCGGAGGTATTGGTAATGAAAGCCTCTCGGAGCTTTCTATAACTTTTAACAGCTTCTCGTAGCTAAGCTCTTCAATGCTTAACAACTCCTTACCTGCGTTTATCAAAATTATTGGCTTCAGTGACATCGAAAGGGGGGCAATTATAACGTCCTCTATCACGTCTTCGCCCTCGTACCTAGCGTCCCCTCCAGAGGAGGGGTAGGAGGTTAGTTTGGTTACCTTGAGCACTTGAGCTAATATTAAGTTCAAACTCTTCACGTCTACAACAATTAGGTAGGCGCCGGGAACTATGCTAGAATAGGCCTTCTCGATTACCTCGAACCACGAGGGTGGATGCATTAGAGCCACGTACTCGTCGTACTCCACGTCGGAGGTCATCGCTATTTTACCAAATGCCTTTTCCAAGCCCTCTTTGCTCAAAAGCTGTGCCACTTCCCTCGCTCTCTCAAGCCTCTTGACTATCTCATTGTCAAGGCTCATATGTCGCTGTCCTCCACTTCTTCTAAGAATACGCGTAGCTTTTGAGCTTCAGCCCTTACCATTGAGGCTATTACCTTCCCTAGCTTCTTGGCCAGCTCGTCGGCCGCGAGCAGCGGTAAGGGATAGGAATTCTTATTGGATGCCCAAGCAATTATAGTCCTCAAGGCTTCTTTTAAAGTTTCCTCTCTCAAGGCCTCCAGCCTAAACGTAACGCTCCATGCCTTTTCCTTCACAACCACGTACATAACATTCTTAACTATGTTGCCTTTCTGGGACTTATTCATTAGATATGAAAATATCTCTCCCCAAGTGGGTTCCCCTTCCCTTGATCTGCTGCTAAACATCTTAATTCCGTACTTTTCATTGAAATACTCACGAATACTCTTTATATTTATGAAATCCTTGTCAATAAAGTAGTAAGTGCCCACAGGGAGACGCTCGCTCAGGTAGAGGAGCACTTCCTCATCACTAGGGCCCTCGGAGTTCATCAATATCTTATGAGAGCGATTCAACCTCTTTACGAAACCGACAACTCTTTCCTCCTTTCCGTCAACCACTTTCATCCTTTTGTATATGTTGTACACATAGCTCAGCACGTACGCTTCGACGAATTTTCTCCTGAGCTTTCCGAACATGCTGGCGTTCGCGAGCCTAGAGAATATGGTTGGTGTAGGGAGAAGAGGTCCATCTATTAGAACGGTTCCCGAACTCCTCTCCAAAGCGTCTTGTAGAGCCAACGTTTCCAAGTATATCCTGTTCTCGTCAAGCATTGTCTTGGCGTTGTAACTCGCATACGTCAGCTTCTTACCCACGATGGGTTCTACGTCTATTAAAGGAACAGTGCTCACCTTTCCCCTAACTTCCTTGTCACTGGGAGCCAAGACGAAGGGGCCTTCGAGGCTCATCGGCTCCCCGAAGCCCAAAGAGGGATATGCTAAGGCCCCCCTCAAGCCCTTAGAGATGGTTACCCCTACCACCGCGACGGGAGCTGGGCCCTTGAGCCATCTCGTGCCGCCATCAACGCTCCATAAGTCCTTCCTCATTGGTTCACATTCAAACCTTTCTAACCTTATCTTGCTCAGCGCGCTGTCTGCATCAACTCCTTCGCTATATGTCAAATCCACGAAGCTGGCAACGGTGGGGACCTTCCTTAAGCTCTTAAGGACTTCCCTTAGCTGAAGAAAAAAGGAACTATCTAAATGGAAGGCCCACACCGGTGATACTCCATGTTTAAACTGTACTTAAGTTTTAGCACGAAGCAAGCGTCGCCAAGGCTTTGGGAGATCTTAGGACACAAGAGCTACATGCTCTCCGTTGACGTACTTGAAGGCGATTTGAGCCCCTTCAAGGCTTTAGACTTGATGTTGGATTCGGGGGCCTTTAGATCCGTTAGCAAGGGAAAGTCTCTGAAGCCAGAAGAGGTGCTGAAGGCTCAGAAGAAGGCGTTGGAAGTATTGAAGGCGCTCCCAGTGGTCTATGACTACCCTCTCAACGCATTGAAGGCAGAGGACAAGGATTATGAGTTGGCCAACGAGAAGACCTTGAAAAACGTGATGTTATGGAGCAAAGAGTTTGGCAATGATTTCTTGCCGGTGGTACACGCAAAAAGCCCAAGAGTTCTAAAGAAGTACTTGAACATCTATGAGTCAATGGGATTTAAGAAGATTGCTTTAGGCAGCTTGGCGCTCTTGTCCAGATACAAACCCGCTCTGGTCCTAATGCTTATAAAAGAAGCTAAGGAAGTCTTTGGCAGAATTCATGCCTTGGGTGTCGGCAACAGCTTAGCCCTAGCTATAGCTCACCTAAATTTGGCAGAGAGCGCGGACTCGTCCAGCTACTTACAAGACGCCAAGTACGGTATGGTCCGGTACCCGGAAGACATGTCAATGGTTGTGGTGGCTAAGAGAAAAACGACCAAGAGAAAGGTTAATGTCGAGAAGGTCTACTCGAGGTGTAACTGCCCGGCTTGTTCGAGGAGGGGCTTAGAGTTCTGGAGCAGGGAAGGTTTCGTCTTGAGGTCCATCCACAACGCCTACTGGTTGCTCAAGGCTTTAAAAGACGTCAACTTAGCAGAGAGGATAATATCTAGGAGGAGGTCCCTCTGGAACGCTTACTTAAAGCTTAAGATGATAAGTTTAAGAGCTTAACCTCTTCCTCCAACCTCGCTATCTCTTCTTTGTACTCCATCAACCTCTTATCAATAAGCTTGGCGAACGTCTTGAAGTTTTTAGATAGCTCATCTATAACGCTAGAGATAGCGCACTTTACGACTGCATCTAGTCCCCCACGCTCCTTCGCTATCTTCCTCCACTCTATAAGCTCACGTAAATTCTTGGAATTCAATATACCCTTCAATATCTTTAAGGCATTCTTGCACGACCTTATTGGTTTGGAGCTGATCATTTCTTCCTCCATCTTTTGGGCTTGATTCAAGGTCAGCTTTATTAGGGCAATATCCACCTTAGCCCTCTGTAACAGGCTCATGAGTTCGAAAACCGTCCTCAAAGAGGGCCTCTCGTTCATCAAAAGCTTTACTCTGTTCAAAGAGTACTCCAAGTCGTTGTAAAACTGTAGTAACCTGGATATTATGTTTGCTAAGGAGGAGAGTCTAGTTAAGTAGAACACGTTCTTCTGGAAAACGCTTTTGAGTATTAATGCTTTATAGCTAGTGCTGTTGGAGACCCTCTTGTACAACAGCTTTAATTCCAAATAGGGTTCTAGGACCCAGCTCCTCTCCACGGTCACGTTCTTAGGCAATGGTTGCGCGCACGGGAGCGTCGTCACCTTCTTCTTTTTCATCAAGATATAATTATATATATTAAATGAGTTAACCTTTGTTACGGTTATGTTGAATATATTCACGGTATAATTGTATACGGGCACGTCCCCGTTTACCAGCGCCACCAGCCCCGTCCTTATGTGGAAGGACACCCAAGGCTTGGTGAAGTACTCGCTCAACCCCTGGGGTTCGTAAACCAACAGCTTTCCACCAGCATAAACCCAAGCCTTTAGCAAGCTTACTTTATAATATCCTAGCAGCGTCTTCCTTACGTCCAAGTACATTCCGACGGTAACGTTCTTGTTCAATAGGCTACAAGGCGAGAGGGGAAATATTACTAGATGTCCTCCCATGTCATCTTTCAGCTTCGGCTCATCCACGTCCTTGTCCAAGTAGATGCAGTTCCATATCCTTCTAGCGGGCACCACTTGAATGCCCAGTCTAGAGGGTTTGGAGCCGGTGTAGCCGGTCGAGTATAAGGCGTCCTCCTCGACTACGCCTAGGAAGGGAAGGGTTAGTTTACAGCTAACGCCATCAAATTTGTTTACCTTAAAGGTTACGACAGCTACATATTTGCCTTCATCAAGAGGTGAGAGGCCTAACCAAGCCAGGCTATCACAACCGCAATTGAAACAGCTGTCTGCCTTGCTCAATGTAATTCTTATAGTCTTGTTCACGTTGATAATCGCGTACGGTTTTCCCTTGCACCCTCCGTCGGAGCCATAATAGCCAATTAGAACATTCCACTTGGCTATCAGTAATGATGACATTATCAATACGAAGATTGCAATAGGCCTCGCCATCTCGTCCTCCGCTTAATTACGTGATGTCTTTCTACTAAACCTCTAAGGGGTATCTGAGCAAGCATATTACTCCTCCCAAGGCCCAGAGCCTCTCTCCGGCTTCCGTGTCCTTTGGGACTATTATCACTTCTGCCCCCCTCTTCTCCGCTTCCTCGACCAACTCCGTCGCCTTCTCCCTCTCCTCATCATTTAATGAATGGATTAAGCTATCTACAATGAGCAGGGTTTTGATTGCGTTGGCCTTAGCTGCAAACAAGCAGTCCTCCAACCCGTACAAGGCCAAGTTATCTTCCCTACCTATGTGTTTGGCGAACTCCTCCAAGTACTCCATCGCCTTTACGCTCTCCAGCTCTTCCCTCAAGTTCTTCAAAGTTCCCTTCCTTATGGCCTCTAATACCCCCGCTCTACCTCCCATGGAGGCACTGTCGACCTTGACCTCGAATCCCCTTTCCTTTAGCTTTTCAGCAACCTTATCCTTTAGAAAGCCGGGCCCTACTACTATTATTGTCTTTAAGTCCCTCGCCTTCAGCTCCTCCTCAACCCTCTTAACCAGCTCGTTCAATGTCTTCTCCAAAGCCTTTTCCCTGTTCTCGTCGCCCTTTCCGGGCAGCCTCAAGGCTCCTTCGAAGGCCCACTCTATCCCTTGACCTCTAACTATGGCCAAGGCGTACTCGTCGTAGTCTATTGCAAGTATTGGGACCTTGGGCTTCCTCTCTGAAGCCTTCTTGAGCTTCTCCAAGAGCTGCTCCAGTCCTTTCTCTCTTATTAGAACAAGCTCTCTGCCCGGGTAGACCTTTATCGAGTGGTGGGCCCCCTTCAAGCCGAACCGGTCGGGGCCTTCAACGATTATTCCCTTGACCCTCAAGACCCCGGAAAAGGGCTGGAACTCCGCTCCAGTTACCTTTATCGTCAAGGTCATCGGAATCTTCTCCTTTCCGGAGCTTCCGGAGACGCTCCTAGCAGTCCTAGCCCTTATCATATCTCCCTCTCTCAATATCGAGTAAAAGGTCCATACATCCTCCTCATCCTCTATCCTCAGCTTCACCTCTCCCCTCGAAGGGTTGGTCTCCAGTACCCTCATCCTTATCCTCGTGAGCGGAAAGGGTCAAGCCTTAAAGCTCGGAAGCCCTCAGCAAGGGAGGGTTATATGGAGATAAAGCTCTGCCCGATCACTGTATTCCTGATGACTGCCACTACCATGGGAGAAGCTATATACTTGTTCATCAGTTTGGTTACGGGTAACTTCACGGGGGCATTGACCTCGTTCTTGTACTTCGCCGCCGCGCTCCTAGCCATAGCCTTGCTTTCGTACGCCTTCTGCTGACCTTTAATTCCCCTAAGGCAGTCTTGTCCACGGGAGAAACGTAATGAAGATACTTTGCCTAACGCCGCCCATGGGGTTCTGTGAGGGCTTCGTAGAGGCCCTAGGCGGAGAGGCTCACTTCATAGAGAAGAAGAAGTTCCCGGACGGAGAGACCTACATAAGGTTCCCCATATCCGTGGCGGACGAGGACGTCGTAATAGTCCACACCGGCTTCCCCGAGCAGAACGACCGCTTGATGGAAGTTTTCCTAGCAGTAGATACGGCTAGGGACTTAGGCGCCTCGAGCGTGGCTCTGGTAATGCCCTACATGCCCTACGCTAGGCAAGACAGGAGGTTTAGGGAGGGAGAGCCCGTCTCCATAAAGGTGGTCCTCGAGATACTGGCGGAGCTAGACTTGGATTACCTAGTGGTCGTCGACATACACAAGGAGTACTCGCTCTCCCACTTCGGTCCCGGAGCCTTCAACGTGAGCGTCTTGCCTTACTTAGCTGAGAAGATAAAGGATGAGGTGGAAAACCCCTTAGTCTTGGCCCCCGACAGGGGAGCCACTCTGAGGGCCAAGAGCGTAGCTAACGTGTTGAACGCAGAGTGGGACTACTTGGAGAAGAGGAGGGACAGGGTCACTGGCGAAGTTACCATAAAGCCCAAGCAGATATCCGCGGAGGGCAAGACGGTAATAATAGTTGACGACATGATTTCCACCGGTTCCACCTTGGCTTTGGCGGCAAAGCACCTTAAGGAGGCCGGGGCTAAGAAGGTGATCGCGCTAGTGGCTCACGCCCTAATGGTGGGGGACGCGGAGAAGAAGCTCAAGGAGGCCGGGGTCGACAGAGTTATAACTGCAAATACGTTGGCAAAGGACTATCCAAACATTGTAAAGGTAATAGACGTGAGTAAGTATATAGCTAACTTCATGAAGGAGAGGGAACTCGTGTGAGGTATTTTCCCAAGGCGGAGGCCAAGTGGTGGGCCATCCTCAAGTCCTCCGGCAATGGGCCCACTGAGGTCCTCTCCTCAACTATCTCCCAAGCCTCTTTTTCGCTCAAGCCGTAGGGAGCCAAGCATAACCTTCCCCCGTCCTTCCTGACCTTGCACTTCACCCTCCTCAAGTACTCCTCCGCTACCTTTTCGAAGCCCTCGTTGCCGTAAAGCGCTCTAGCTGCTGAGTAAGCCTTCCTTATGTTTGGGACATACTTGCTCACCACTATTGCCTTCTTAAACTTGGAAGGGTTGATATAGCCTAAGCCGCATATGGTTATGCTGTCCAGCAAGACTACCTCCGCTTCCCTAGCGATTGGTTCCAGAAGCCCCGTCACGTCGCCGGGATCCTTCTTCACCACTTGGAGCTTCGCCCTAACTATTTCCGGGGGCCACAGGGCCGTAATTATCCCCAAGATGGGGCACAAATCCTTCCTAAACTTCCCATCGTCAAAGCTAGCGAACAAGTTCCCCCACTCTGGGGTCCGCTAACAAGCCCTTCATTATAGCTTTGGGGTCGCTCTCCACGGTTATTATC
>WAOJ01000181.1 GCA_015521275.1 Desulfurococcales archaeon
ATCGTAGGGGTGTCCTCCGACAAGTACATACCCTCGTGGGACTACTTGGAGGGCAAGGTTAGGGTAGAGGGAGACAAGATAATAGGTGAAGGCGAAGTGGGAGTGAGAGGCTCCTTGAGCAACGGTTATGTCGTCCTAGAGATACTCGGCGAAGACTTGAAGCCAGTAAGGGCTTACGTAAAGGAACTGGAGTTGGAGGCCGAGAAGCCGGACTTCGTGAACGCCTTGGGTTCCAGGTTCCAGAGCTTCTACCTAAAGACTTCTAAGGACAGTGTGCTGGAGGCCAAGGTTACCAAGGACAAGGCCAAGATAAAGGTTAAGAAAGCCTAATCCGGCAAGAGGACCTCTGGAGGATAGGGAGGTCTCCTCCCACCTTCCCCAACGCTTACTATTTTGCCATCCCTTATTTTGACCACGTAGTGGCTATACTTCACTTGTTCGGGGTTATGAGTTACCACTACCACCGTCTTTCCCATCCTCTCATTCATGTCTAACATTAGGTTCATTATGCTCTCCGACGTGGCAGTGTCCAAGTTTCCTGTAGGCTCGTCCGCTAAAATTAAGTCCGGGTCATTTGCCAAGGCCCTCGCTATTGCCACCCTTTGCTGCTCTCCGCCCGACAGCTCTATGGGCTTGTTGTTCTCCTTCCCTTTCAACCCTACCAACGCTAAGAGCTTCTTAGCCCTTCTGTGCCTAATTCCCCTAGGCAAGCCCTTGGCTATCATTGGGAGTTCCACGTTTTCTAAAGCGCTAAGCCTGGGAATTAGGTAGAATTGCTGGAAGACGAAGCCCACGTAATCCCTCCTCAACTTGGCCCTCTCGACGTCGCTGAGCTTGGAGACATTCTTCCCAGCTAGGTAAACGCTCCCTCTAGTAGGAGTGTCCAACGCTCCCATTAAGTGCATTAGTGTACTTTTTCCAGAGCCGGAGGGACCTAGTATTATTACGAAAGAGCCCTTAGGTATCCTTAAACTAACCCCCCTTAAGGCAGGGTAAAAGGTCTTCCCAATTCTATAGAGCTTCCAAACCTTCCTAACCTCTACTGCCACGTCTAAGCTCGTCGAGGACAAGCTCCCCCAGCTCCCTTTGCTCTTCCGTCCAGCCAACATTAACGCTTAGTTCCGCCAAGGGCTCCCAGTCCAAGCCGTAGGCTTCGGCGGAAGCTCTGGTCGTTATTCCAACATCTATCAAGCCTTCTTTTAGGGCAGAAGCTATCGCTTGAGGTGAGGGGAACGGTATTACCATGTACTTCTTCGATGCTTCAGCCTTACTCAACCCCTTATCTTTGAGCCATTTCAAGTACGCCTCATATAAGAAGCTGGTCTTGTGGGGTATTCCCAGCCTCTCCCCTTTTCCCACGACCACCGCCTGGACCTTCACTTCCTCGCCTCTGGAATTGGGCGCTATCCATACGGACTTGATGGACCTCTGGGAAGCCTCTTGGCCTATGTAGGAGCCTAGGAGTACGTCCTTGACCTCCTTGCTAAAGGCCTTCAAAGCCTTATCCACGGGCTCGTCCGTATCACCCACTACGGCGAACTCGTAGGAGGGGTCCTTGAACAAGTAAACTTCAACGCTTTCCCCAATGTCAACCGGCGCCCTACGAGTTTCCGGAATTATTATGTAACCGTCTGCCTTGGAGTAGCTCACCATAGCGTGGTCGGAAATGGCTGTCGGGAAGGCGTACCAAGCCTTGTTATCGGTCAAGAGCTTTACCGGGATATGGGTTCTCCTCCCCTTCGCTCCCACGAACTTGCTCAATGCTATAGCCTTCAACTTCCTCCTAGGCTCCGAGGGAGCACCAACCATCATCCTTAGGTAGGGTATAACTATCCTTTCCAAGTTGAAGTAAGCGGAATCGGGGTGGCCGGCGAGCCCAAAGACTGGTTTGCCCTTGACCACGCCGAGCATTACCGGCTTGCCGGGCTTGAAGGCCAAGCCGTGGACCAGAACTTGGCCGAGCTTGCCCACAACCCGGTAAACCTTGTCTTCTGGACCAGCGGAGGTGGAGCCTGTGGTAACCACTACGTCCGCGACCTCTATTCCCTTTAATATTGCCTTCTCTATCTCTTCCTCGTCGTCGCGAACCACGCCGTGGACTATTGGTAAGAAGCCCTCCTCCCTCAGCCTCGCCGCCAAGGAATAGGTGTTTATATCGTAAATCTTCCCGACCTCCAAGGGCTTACCGGGCTCAACGAGCTCGTTTCCGGTGGATATTAGGTAAACCCTAGGCCTCCAGACCTTCACTTCCCTTATTCCGACGGCCGCGAGGGAAGCTATTACTCTAGAGGTTATCCTAGTCCCCTTCTTGAAGAGGGGCTGGCCCTTGTAAACGTCCGTGGCAGGCCAGAGCACGTTCTCCCCGGGGACGACGGACTTGAAGACCAAGATTCTATCGTCTCCCACTTCCTTCGTGTACTCAATCATTATTACTGCGTCCGCCCCCTCCGGCAAAGCGGAGCCGGTATCCACTTCAACGGCCTCGCCCAAGCCCACCTTAACCTTTGGCTTTTCGCCTACGGGAACCCTGCCTATTACCTTAAGCTCCACGGGGTTGTCTTCGTAAGCGCCCCAGGTGGACCTAGAGTTTACTGCATAACCGTCGACACTGGTTCTAGGGTATGGGGGTAAGTTTATCTTAGCTTCAATATCTTCCGCCAAGTAATAGTTCAAGCTATCCTCTATCTTGAGGACCTCTTCTTTAGGGGGTTTAGGTGGGACAGCCTTCAAGAGCCTCTCGAAGGCTACGTCAACCGGTACCAGTTCCTTGAAGACCTTTCTCGCCTTCAACTCATTTACCGTTTTTGAAGAGTGATCGGCCTCTATTTAACGTTCGTAAACCTCTACCGGTTTAAGAGTTACCACCTTCTCGTTTTCAGTAATGCTGAACTCCGTAGCTCCAGTAGGAGAGGTGTAAATGATTGAAGAGTTCCAACTCAAGGCTTCCCTCAGAAGCTTCAAGACGTCCTCTCTGCCCCTTTTATCCAAGCCCACGAAGGGCTCGTCCAAGACCACTAAGCTAGGCTTGTGGAGCAATGCCCTAACCAACTCTAGCCTCTTCCTCCACCCAAAGCTCAGCTCCGAGGCCCTTTGCTCCCTCCTGTCCCAGAGGCCCACTCTCTCCGCCAATTCTTTTGCGAACTCGAAGTCGGCCTTGTAAAGTTTGGAAAAGAACTCCAAGTTCTCTTTGACGGTCAAGTCAGGATAAGTGACGTTGACGTGCAAGACAGCTCCTATCTTGGACTTAGCCTTAGGCTTCCAAGGGGGAATTCCCTCTAAGAGGACCTTGCCGGAAGTGGGCCTCTCCAAACCGCAAGCCATCTTTATTATCGTGGTCTTGCCGGAGCCGTTGGGACCCTCCAGCCTAACCACTTCCCCCCTCTCCACGGTCAAATTGAAGTTCTCTATCACGGGCTTCATAACGTAGACCTTTTTCACGTTCTCAAACTCCAACAAGCTCAATTCGCGCTTCCCCAGAAGGGGAAGGCTTTAGAGATTAAGGGACTATGATTCGAGGGGAAGGGAAGGGACATGAAGGTCAGGAGGGGGCTAATAAGCGAGCTAATATCAACGTACCTAACGCCGATAAACTTGTTGCTGTTCTTGACGTTCTTCATGGTTATCCTAGTAATGGCTTGGTTCATAAACGTGTGGTGGACCGTTGAGCAGCAAAAGCTGACCTTGGTCAAGAGCGTCCAGCAAGGGGCGATATCGCCTTAAAGCTTGTACGAGCGGAGGAGTGCATAGCCCTTCTTCCTCTTCCTCTCCACGTTACCAAACACGTTCTTCATGAGTTCCTCCGCCCACTTCCCTCCAGCAGCCATGACTATCTGTAAGCTTCCCCCTTTCGCTAGCCTCTCCTTCGCCCCTCGTATTATTTCCTCTACCACGTCCCTCCCCGCGGCCAAGGGCGGGTTGCTCACTATCGTTGAGAAGTCCCTTATGCCGGCCTCGTCCAAGGGCTCGTACAAGTTCCCCTGGAATACGTGAACCTTGACGCTGTTCAGCTCCGCGTTCCTCTTACAAGCCTCCACGGCCTTCGGATTTATATCAACCATGTAGACCTCAAGCTTAGGGTTCAGCTTGGCCATAAGGATGCCTAACACGCCGTAGCCACAGCCTACGTCAAGCACTTTCCCTTCCTCCGGTATTTCCAAGAACTCGGCCAAGAGTTCAGTCCCCTTGTCTACTCTATCTGAGGAGAACAAGCCCTTGGGCACCTCGAAGACCAGAGGTATTCCTCTGAGAACGGCGCCCACTACGTTAGGTCTCCCTCCCGGTCCGCTTTTGTAGTAGTGACCCAAGCCCGTTGCCCTAGGGGAGAGGGAAAGTGAGCGATATGAGTTATGTAACCCCAGGATGGCCGATGCTCCTAATTGTGGTCGGCTTCATCCTTATATTTATAGGCTTTGTAGCTTTGGTATTAATGAGCTTAAAGGGAAACGTTGAGTGGGGAGGAGGGCTGGTGGTCTTCATAGGCCCCATCCCCATAGTTGTGGGAGGGGGGAGGCTCTCCAAGTTCGCCGTCCTAATGGCTGTACTGTTGGTGATAGCCATGCTAATAGCCTTAGCCTTGTGGACTAAACCGAGGTTTTAGATGGTGTGTACCTGGACCAGCCTCTCCTTCTTCTCTCTGTACGTGGCGCCAGCCCTCTTACTCATGACCTTCTCCACGGCCTTTAAGAAGTCCTCGAACGTCACCACCTTTCTGCCGGCCCTTATGGCGTTGTAGCCGGCCTCCGTTACTATGGCCTTTAGGTCGGCCCCGGTGGCTCCCTCTGTCATTTCGGCTATCTTCTCCAAGTTCACGTCCGGGGCCAGCTTCATCTTTCTGGTGTGTATCTGGAGTATTTCTAGCCTGCCCTTGCGATCGGGAGGAGGTATGTAGACTATTCTGTCGAACCTCCCTGGCCTTAGTATGGCTGGGTCCAAGATGTCAAGCCTGTTAGTAGCAGCTATTACCGATACCCCGCTGAGCGGGTCGAAGCCGTCCAACTCCGCGAGGAGCTGCATTAGCGTTCTCTGAACTTCCCTCTCTCCGCTGGTCCCTATGTCTACCCTCTTTGCCGCTATAGCGTCTATCTCGTCTATGAAGATTATGCTCGGCGCCTTTTTCCTTGCAAGGTTGAAGACCTCCCTCACTATCCTGGCTCCCTCGCCTATGAACTTGTTCACGAGCTCGCTGCCCACAACCCTTATGAAGGTTGCTCCAACCTCGCCGGCGATCGCCCTGGCTATGAGGGTTTTTCCGCAGCCCGGCGGGCCGTAGAGCAGAACTCCCTTTAGCGGTTCTACTCCGAGTTCTTTGAACAGCTCCGGATTCTTCAATGGTAGTTCGACGACTTCCCTAACCTCGTTTAGTTGCTCCTTGAGACCTCCCACGTCGCTATACCTAGTCTTAGGCCTCTCCACTACTTCCATAGCCTTAACGTACGGATCCTCTAACCCCTTCAAGACGTCTACTATCATGCTTCCTCTCTGGTTTATGGCCACGCTTATTCCTGGCTTCAAGAGCTCCTTCGGAATCATGTCGCTCACTGCGACCACGAGCGTTGGGCCGGCGCTGGACTTGACCACCGCCTTGCCGTCGGGCAAGATGTCCAGCAACGTCGCCTCTATGAGGGGAGGGTTAGAGAGCTTGCTTACTTCCTTCTTGTAAAGCTCTAGCTCTGCCCTTATTCTATTCAACTCTCTCTTGAGCTTGGCAACTTTTTTCTTCAATGCTATTAACTCGTCTTCGGTTGCGCTCACATTGCCCCTCTCGTTGTAGAAGTCATCTGGGAAGGACACTCTAACACACCCACTCCGCTATAGTGCGGATTTAAAAAAGTGCCACACTTCTGGGTAATTACGCATTATTAGTCACTACGTTCAGATCCCTTGAGCCTTATAAGGGTACTCGAGAGGTGCACCGGGGTACCAGCTGTGGAAGTCCCGTCGGCGTGGAAGAAGTTCCGCTATAGGGGAAAGACGCTAGAGGAATTGCTAGAAATGCCCTTAGACGAGTTCGTCCAGCTCCTTCCGGCTAGGCAGAGGAGGAGCCTGAAGAGGGGCTTCAACGACGCCCAGAGGAGGCTCCTAGAGAAGGTAATGAAGGCCAGGAAGGAAATGGAAAAGGGTAAGAACGTGAGAATAAGGACCCATGTGAGGGATATGGTGATCCTCCCAATAATGGTGGGCCTTACCATAGAGG
>WAOJ01000182.1 GCA_015521275.1 Desulfurococcales archaeon
AGCGGGGAAGCTAAAGGGTTCCGAGGAAGAAATGAGGGATTCGCACGTAATAAAGGCAGAAGAGGCTTTGAGGGCTGCCGACTCCTTAGGCCTGAGAAAAGTTTACATAAGCTCCGTAGCCGCAGTTGGGATAGCGGAAGCTTGTGTTAAGGGAGGTTATGTAGTCGAGGAAGAAGAGCACTTGAAGGGCTGTATTCCGGTGGGGCCCTACTCTAAGACGAAAGCCGAGGGAGAGAGGGTTGCATTGAAGTACAACGCTTCGATAATAAGGCCAGCAGCTATATGGGGAGAAGGAGGCTATTACACGGAATGGAAGTTCCTCTACTTCGCCAAGAAACATTCAATACCCATTCCCAACGTAAGCTCCTCGACAGTTCCTTGCATAGCCAAGGGGATAAAGGAGGGAAAGGAAGGGATGTGGTATTACACCGTCGATGGAACTTTAAAGGACTTAGGGTTTAAAGCATTCGAATTCAGGCCACCTTTGTGGTTAATAAAAATCGCTCCTGGCTTCGCCAAGGTTTCTCTAGTAGCTATGAGGTATAGGTACAAAAGTAGGTACCTTACTTGTTGACCAGATGGTTAATAACGTTATTATTAACCATAAACGTTAATGGACCAGTCGGTAATCTAAACATGCTATCTCAGCTGTTCCATTATCATTCAAGACTGGTTAGGACTAGAGTGAAACGTTGGCTCTCCGAACTGGAAGCCTCTAAGCCCCTCGAGCCGAGCGTTCCAGATCGCTACGTCGCTCTATATTTGCATATACCATTCTGTGTTAGCTTGTGTAAGTTCTGTCACTTCGTACGTTATCCTTTCAACGAAGACGTCGCTAAGAAGTATTATAAAAAGCTAATAGAAGATGTATATGAGGCTTATTCAAAAGGATTTAAAGTAAATGAAGTGTACATAGGAGGTGGCTCCCCCTCCGTCATGCCGGAGATGTTAGGGGAATTGATAGACGTATTGTGGGAACTTTGGAAGGCTAGAATATCCGTGGAAGTGAATCCGAATGACGTGGTCGAGCGCTCAGCCGTAGAGTACATCGATCCTAAAAAAGTAGAGAGAATTAGCATGGGAGTTCAGAGCCTCACTCGAGAGGGGCTTAAGGCCTTAGGGAGGGCCAGCACTCTGGAAAACACCTTAACTGCGGTGGAAGCTATATCGTCAAGGGGATTCAAGACCTTTAACATAGACCTCGTCTGGGGAACGAAGCTTCTCATGAAAGGTATAAGGAAGGCCTTTGAGCTGGGAGCAAATCAAGTGACGTTCTACCCCTTAATGCCTTTTCCCTTAACTGGCGCTAAGGGTGAAGCGAAGGGCTTCGAAATGTATGAGGAGATAGTGAAAGAAGCGTTTAGGAAGGGCTTCGTAAGGGCCAACGCTTGGACCTTTAACAAGGGATTTAGCATCGTTGACGAGTACATAGCCGATAGCATAAACTTCTTGGGCTTAGGGGTGAGCTCGTTCAGTTTGTTGGGAAACATAGCTCATATAAACACATTTGACGTTTCTAAGTACTTGTCCTCAAACTGGTTTCCCGTAGAACACTCAAAGCGCCTAAGCCTATCGGAGCTGAGGCAGTTCTACTTGGCTTACAAGCTCCATAGCGAGCCTCCGAAGTCGTTGGGAGAAGCGGGTTGGTACTTGGGCGTAATCACTTTAAGGGAAATGTACACCGTACTAGGAAACTTCAGGATAAGGCACTTGGTCAAACTCTCTCCCAAGGAAACTCGACCCACTCGTCGCTCTCCTCAACCCAAACCTCTGGCCTCTCCTCACAGCTAGGCTTTACGAAAAGCGTCGCGACGATAACATTTGAAGGGTTATATTGCTTCAACAACTCCTTTGCCGCCTTGAGCGTCTCTCCGGTATCACAGACGTCGTCGACCAGTAGAACCCTCTTCCCGCTCACGTCCCCTATCAAGGGCAAAACTAAAACGGGTTTACTCACCTTCTTCGTCTTTACGTAGGACTTGTACCTTATCACGTATATATCCAAGCCTAAGCGCTCAGCTATCATATGAGCTGGGAAATAGCCTCCCCTCAGTATTCCCACTACCACGTCAACCTTCCCTTTAACTTTCTCGGCGATCCTTTCGCTCATCCTCTCGAACTCTTCCCAGCTGACCCTCCTCAAGGGCCCACCTCATTAGCTCTGGGAAGGAAGGTGTAAAGGGGATAGCCGTTGACTTACTTGATCTATTATGAGGACCCGTACGTTAAGACCTTCAAAGCCAAGGTAATAAAGGTCATACCGGAGAAGAACGCAATAGTGTTGGATCAGACCGCCTTTTACCCCGAGTCCGGAGGACAGCCCGCCGACACGGGAACGATCAAGTGGGAAGGCGGAGAGGCCAAGGTTAAGGACGTCCAGTTTGAAGGCGAAGAAGTTTTGCATTACTTAGAAGGTCCATTGCCGGATGAGGGGGTCGAGGTAGAGGG
>WAOJ01000183.1 GCA_015521275.1 Desulfurococcales archaeon
CCAATAGTGGTAATACCCATACTGAAATTTGAGGGCGATTACGCCCAATACTTAAGCTATATCTGCAACCAACTCCCGGTAGGACGTTGATAGGCAGCGTTATGGCGTTGATAGCGGTGGCTCTGTTATTCACCCTACCTAAGACGGTAGCTGAAGTAATTCTTGCACTAGGAATATTGGTCCCTTCCACCTCTTGCTTGGCCGCTTGTGTGGGTTGGATAAGCGTGTTCTTTGAAGCGTCCATATTGGGTATGCTAAGCTACATGCTACAGTATAGCTTTAACTTGAACTCCCTCCAAGCGTTCTTAGTTAACGCGGCTCTGTCCTTGTTGGTCTCCTTAATACTATTGAAAGACTTCGATACGGAAAAGGTAAACGAACGGGCAGAGATAGTGGCTTCGGCAATAATCTTAGCAATAATTGCACTCTCCTATGCCTTTCCCCAAGCCTCTTCTCAAGTGTTCTTCGCTTTGGCGCAAAGCTTGTGGTTGGTAGACAACAACACTGCTAACATCTTCTTATTTATATCGGTTTCCATAGCTGTGGCTACTATCTTGTTTGAATATAACTTGTTCTCATTCATGTTTGATCCCGAATTCTTCGAGTACAAGTCCGGAAGGAAGTTCTGGCCTTGGTTGGCGCTCTTCATCCTCCACTTAGGAGTTTCGTCCTCAACACTTACCATAGGTCTCTTCGCGACGATAACCGTTCTCTCAGTTCCCGGGATCATAGCCCTAAAGTACAAGCTCAAAGAGTTAGAAGAGATGCCTTGGATCCTCTTCTCCTTAACCATTTATGCCCTTTGGATAGGGACCATCTTATCCGAAAACTTTAACATATCTGAGCTGGGCGTGGCCGGTGCTATTTTCATTATACTAATAGTATTACCGGGGCTGTGGGTATGGAAAGACTTCCATAGACTAAGGAGCCTTGGGGTAAAGCTTGCTAAGGCTGGTAAAGGCTATAGAGGACAAGAGGGAGAGGCTAGAAGTTTGGAGGAAGGCAAAGGAGATAGCTCAAGAGAGGAGGAAGGAGCTAGAGGAAATAGCCTCGATGCTGCTGAGCGGAGGGGGAATAAATGAAAAGGAAATGGAGCTGGGAATGAAGGCTCTGATCATAGACCCCCAGTATCTCTACTACAGGGGAATAAAGGTAGTAACGCCAATAGGCTACTACTTGACCATAGGTTATGACATAGACTTACTATACCTACCCCCTGGAACACAAATACTGACTGGAGAGAGGCTCTTCTTCCACCCAATAGTGGAGAACTACTTCGATTACCTCTTCGGCTACTTGCTGGAGAACATGGGGCCAGGAGAAGTGGCATTATTCACGCCGTGCTCCAAGGTAAAGCCCTACAGAGACAGCTTCATGTACAAGAAGATAGAATCGATAATAAACAAGTACGGAAGGGACGTGTGGAGGTTCGTGGTAAGCGAGCCCTTGGTAATAGTGCCTAGGTACATGGACGTTTACTTCCCAGCTGCACATTACGACTATCCACCGGAGAAGGTTACCGAAGAAGAGAGGAAAATTTATGTAGAGAACTTAAAGAAGGCGTTAGAGATACTGGCACCAAACTTCGAGAAGATAGTCTATACATTGCCCAGGAAGCACAAAGCGATATTCGAGGAGGCCCTAGAGAAGGCGCAGATACCGGCGCACTACACCCCTTACAACGTGTATTACTTCCCCTCGCTCAAGCAAGCACTCATTAACGTCTGAAGCTCTCTCAGCACCTTCGCTCAAGCCTTAATTAATCTCCTTAGCTCATTTCTCATTGCTGTTTCCCTTAATAGGTAAACTTGAACCTCTATTCATTGCCTCTTGGTTTCCTTACTGTGATCTCTTGAAGCCTTCAATTCTCTGCTAAGACTCTCCTCACGTGACGGGTCTCCTGAGATGGGAGGTTAAGGTTCTAGAACTCCTTCTTCAAAGCCTTTTTGTGATTTCTTTAAAAGAAGTCGTTTGTGAGCTTTATGCTTCCTTCCAATTCTCTGTTGAGACTCCTCCAGAGTACGCGTACGTGGAAATGCTTGAACACGCGCCGCTGAACTTTCAATTCTCTGTTGAGACTCCTCCAGGCTAAAGCCTACTGAGCTGATGGCCTTTGCTACCTTGTC
>WAOJ01000184.1 GCA_015521275.1 Desulfurococcales archaeon
CTTTATCTTGTTTAAGGTCTCGTCCAGTTGCTCCGTTGGGACGACTATCACGTACATCCTTCTGGATGTGAGGACTTTTACCTTGCTCTTGTTCGGAGCCTTGGTTACCTTTATCTTCCTTATGTTCTTGTTCGGTTGGGATAAGACCCTCTTATCCAATTCGTTCAAGTCCTTGAGTAAAACCGGCATCTCTCGTCACCGGAAGGGGTTTGAGGAGAAGGATTAAAGTCGTCTTGCACACCTCTCCAAGTACTCCTTCTTCAAGTCCCTCTCCACCACTTGTCCTCTGGGCTCAACCTCCGTCCAGACCCTACCCTTGTAAACTATGGCTTCCGTATCCGGGTAGAGCCAACAGTCAGGGGACAAGCCGGCCTTTATGCACGTCTGTGCTATGAACGTCTGGGGGTCCCAACAGTACTCGACCGGGACCTCTGGCAGGAGTACGCCGGAGAAAGGACCTCTCCTTATTATTAGGCCTGTGGTCCCTATGTCTATGTACGGGAGAGCTTCCTTGGCGGGCTTGAAGGGCATGTGATCGGCTAACACGCTCACCTCGAAGACCACTGCATCAAGCTCTGAGGGACTCATGGGCGGGAACCTGGGGTCTTGGGTTGCGGCTGCTATGGCCACGTCCCTCACAGTCTCAGCTAAAGGCTTTATGGGCTCTACATAGCCTATACAGCCCCTCAGCTCTCTCTCCGGGTACGTCAAGATCGTTACGAACGCTGCGCCGTACTTCATTAACTTCGGAGGTGCCTCAACTTCAATTATCTTCCCCTTGGTCAAGTACTCTTCAACCGTCTTCCTGGCCAACCTTACTAGGAATTCACCGTCCTCTTGGGTTAGCTCCTCAAGCCTTATGTACTCGGACAAACTACCGCCACTGAGTGAGGATGTAGAAACCCTTATGTGTTAGAGACCGATGAGGAACGGTACAAGGGCCGAGAGGTGAGGTGCTCGCGCGGGCCTGAGGTCATTCCGGATACCTTCCCTCCACGATAAAGACCGTCTGAGTGGCTACGTGTGCGCTGTGATCAGCTGCCCTCTCCAAAAACTTCAACGAAAGGGCTTCGACGACTGCGCAAGGTACGTTCTCGTATTCCCTCATTATTTCTATTAACGCGTTATGGTATATCTCATCAACTTCATCGTCTTTACTTATAACCTTCAATGCCAAGAGGGCATCCTTTTTCTTCAATGATAATATAGCATCGCTCATCATCTTCTCAACTATTGGGGCCAACTTGCTGTAGTACTGCGGTTTACACTTGGCGTCCAATGACTGGGCTCTTGCAAACGCTGCGAGGGCATCATAGGAATACCTTCCGAACCTCATGAAGGCATAGCCTAAGTCCATTGATGCTCTAACGAACCTCAGTTCGGAAGCCAAGGGTTGATACCTAGCAATTATTTCTAAAGCCAGTTCGTCTATCTCTTCTCTCAACCTCCTTAGTTCTTCCACGTCTTTCTTCACTTCTTCTCTGGCCTCAGAGGCCTTTCCTTCCTCTATGGCTCTCTTTGCCTTGTCAAAAGTGTTTAAGCTTATGTCAGCGGACTTATTCACTAAGTTTTGAAGCTCCCTTATACCTATCTCTACTAACCTCACAACACTCCCCCTTGGTATTAAGAACAGACAAAAAGGAGATTAATTCAGTTTTGCCAAAAGCACGCGAGGCGAAGACCTATGGCAGAGATATGGAAAGATGACCAAGTGAGTTTGGAGCCCTTAAAAGGAAGGAAGGTCGCCATAATCGGTTACGGGAGCCAAGGCAGGGCTTGGGCCCTTAACATGAGGGACTCTGGCATTGACGTGGTAGTGGGCCTGAGGCCCGGAGGTAAGAGTTGGGAGTTGGCTACTAAAGACGGCTTTGAGCCCAAGCCTATACCCGAGGCCGCTAAGGAGGCTGACGTAATAGCCATGTTAATTCCCGACATGGCCCAGCCAGAGGTTTACGAGAAGTACATAGAACCGAACTTGAACGAGGGCGATGCTTTGGTGTTTGCCCATGGCTTTAATATCCACTATGGCCTCATAAAGCCTCCAAAGACCGTTGACGTGGTCATGGTTGCGCCCAAGAGCCCAGGTCCCAAGGTGAGGGAAGCCTACTTACAAGGCAAGGGAGTACCGGCTCTAGTCGCCGTTCACCAAGACTACACCGGCAAGGCCTGGGATTTGGTACTAGCAATAGCTAAGGCTTTGGGATGCACTAGGGCAGGAGTAATAAAGACCACCTTCAAGGAAGAAACGGAGACCGACCTCATAGGTGAGCAGACCGTCTTAGTGGGGGGCCTAATGGAGCTCTTGTTGAAGGGTTTCGAGAACTTGGTAGAACTAGGTTATCAACCAGAGGTGGCTTACTTCGAAGCTATAAACGAGGCCAAACTAATAATGGACCTAATATGGCAGTACGGCTTCTACGGTATGTTGAAGAGGGTAAGCGACACTGCCAAGTACGGCGGTTTAACCGTTGGCCCTAAAGTCGTTGATGAACATGTGAAGGCCAACATGAAGAAGGCTGCCGAAAGAGTAATCAATGGTGAGTTCGCGAAGGAGTGGGTAGAGGAATACAAGAAGGGTATGCCTACTTTGAAGGAGCTCATGGAAAAGGTAAAGGAGCACCCGGCGGAGAAAGTTGGGAAGGAGCTGAGGAAGCTCATGGGTCTGGGAGAGGAGGAGTAAGGGATTTATTTTCACCTATATATGACTTAAAAGGGCTGTTATGGTCCTATATGCTATATAGAGCAATAGTAGCGCTTGCGTCAATATTAAAATGTAGAGTATTGAACGAGCGAGGAGTTCATAGAAGTCCATTCCAAGCCTCACCCGGTTCCACTAGCAGCAGTTAGTTAAAAAGAGGCTTTTTCACTTTATCCTAACCCTCACCACTTGGCTTACGGGCTCGAACATCTTACCTCTGTCAATGTAGAACTTGGTGAACCACTCGTAGAAGTGCAGCCTTAGGTCGTGGATGAAGCTCACTAGGCCCTCCAGCATTATCACCAGTATGTTGGCCAGTACGTAAAGTATTACCAGCAGAGCCGGTCCTCCCAGTGCTCCTATAACTTGGAACGCGAAGACCAAACCCCAGTGTGCTAGTGCAAGCGCCATAATCCTGACGTACGATATTGTGTTACTTATTACTAGTAGGAAGTTGTCGAAGAGTTCCATACCTATTATGCTACCCTCCGCTTTTCCGTGTTCATGCTCTAGCTC
>WAOJ01000185.1 GCA_015521275.1 Desulfurococcales archaeon
CCTTAGTAGTTTATTAATGTCTGTCTTTCCACGATCCGGGGTTAGATCATGATAAGGGGTAGGGTAGTGGCAAAACTGGGAGATAACATAGATACAGACATGATAATACCCTTCCGTTACAAGGCGAAGACCACGGACTACTACGAGTTGGCTAAGCACGTATTCGAGGACTTGGATCCTGAACTCTCCAAGAAGATAAAGCCCGGTGACATAGTGATTGCGGGCAAGAACTTCGGAATGGGAAGCTCTAGAGAACAAGCCCCAATAGCGATAAAGTACTCCGGTGTGAGCGCAGTCATAGCCAAGAGCTTTGCCAGAATATTCTTTAGGAATTCGATAAACATAGGCCTACCGGTCATCGAGGCTCCGGAGGCCGTAGAGAAGACTGAGGAGGGCGACGAGCTTGAGATAGACTTGGAAAACGGAGTAATAAAGAACTTGACCAAGGGATGGGAGGTTAAGTTCAAGCCCTACCCCAAGATGCTCATGGACATAATGAAGGAAGGCGGAATATATGACTATGTAAAGAAGCACGGCAAGTTCCCGTGGGAGTGAGCCATGGTCAAGCACGGAGTAATAACAGTAGTGGGCAAGGACAGGGTAGGAATAGTAGCTGGCATAGCCAACCTTTTAGCCGAGAACAACGTGAACATAATAGACATATCCCAGACCGTGTTGAGAGGAATGTTCGCAATGATAATGGTGGTTGACCTCTCCAAGAGCAAGGTGAGCGTTGAGGAATTGAGGGAGAAGCTGAAGAAAAAGGGAGAGGAGCTAGGAGTGGACGTGACGCTCCACTCGGCGGAACTTGTGGAAAGTTTAGAAAGGGTATAATGCCGAAAGAGTATTTTAGTACTACACAGAACCGAACCCAGGTTGTTAACGTGCGAAGGCCATTTACCTTGGAATATGACGGAGAGAGCTTGATCGTAAACACGAACTTCGAGGGAGAGGTTAAAATAAAGATAGGGGAGAGCGAGTTCGTAAAGTATGTAAAGAAGGGGAGAAACGAGTTTGAGCTTAGTACCGGGAAAGCTATCCTTTTCGGGACATTTGCTAACGTTTGTAGTGAGAACTACTGTAAGGAGGTAAGCCTAACAATAGGAAGCGACTTCGCGCTTTACGACGAAGACTCCAAGCTCCTATACGCCAAGAGCGGACTGGGGGTGATAAAGACTGTTCCCCATCCCAGCGCCTCTTCCTCAAGGATAATATATACTCTATTCACGATAATGGATGCAAATAAGGTCTCGTTGGGAGATAGGAGCGTAGCGGTCACGGACGGTAGCAGAGTATCTATATACAGTTTCGACACCGGAAAGACGATTAGGTCAGTTAAGGGGAACGACGTAGACTATTGTTGTAATAAATATGCCATCTTGAATGAGGATGAGGAAAAGATATACGTGATCAACGAAAAGGGAAAAGTACTCAAAACGATAAAGGTCGAGCCGGCCTTTACTGAAGCTATTGGGATAAACGAAGAGGGAGTAATTGCTTGCGGAAGTGGCTGCGTATTCTATAACTTTAAGGGGAAGAGGCTGTGGCGCTACAGTAACCCCAACATGCACGCGTCGTTCGTAGCTCATTCCAAAAGGCATTGGTACGTCTCGGGCGACGACTTGTTCATAATAAGGGACGGAAACGTGATAAATAAAATAGACGACGTCCCCGGCCCTGTAAGCGCGAGCGACGAGATCTTAGCTGCCCTCGTACCGAACGAGGTCCGAGCTTACGACATAAGCGAGAGGCCATGGGACCCAAAGCCGCTCTGGAAGAGACGCTTGAAGGTTGAAGACGTTGCCGTTGGTAAGGGTTACGTATTGGTAGCGTCCGGGGCTTCGGTCAAGGTATATGATAAAGGTGGGAGGCTAGTGGACGTGTTACCTATGGGAGATGACGTCGCTTCCCTTTCTTGGAACGGGGACAAGTTGGCCGTTTCCCTCATGAACGATAACGTGGAGATAATGTTGGTTGGAGACATGGTCGTCAAGGACGAGAGCCGCTTCCTCACCTCGTCAGCGTTGCCCGAAGAGCTTAGGAGCGAGGAGATCTATGAGTTTATAGTAGAGAAAGAAGTTGGGGTTGAAGAAACTAAGCTGGCCTTGGACCTTTCAAAGAGATACGGGCTGGAGCTTAATTCCGTCCCCAAGTCTTTCCTATTGGCAAACTTCGCCTCACAGGGTCCCTTCGGAAGGGTGTTCGAGGACGTTATAAGGGAGATAAATGGAAAATACGTAAAAGAAGTTATCGAGAAGTACAAAATCGTAAAGGAAGAATTAGTAAAAATAAGGACTTATGCGGATCCGAACTTGGACGTGGCCTTGGAGAAGGTTAGAGAGCTGAAGAAGTCGTTGGAACCGTTGCCCTCGAGCGCGTGTAGAGCTTCCGAGCTAATGAGGAAAATTTCGTTCTCCAAGAACTTGAACGAATTGGTGTCTAATGCCAAAGAGCTTGTTGAGATGTTCGGAAGCAACTGGAGGGACGGACTGTTAGAGTGCTTGAAGTCAGAAATAGCCGAGGAGCTGGGCTTGAAGGAGGCGTACGAAACGTTAAAGGAGTATGAGTCGGTCTTGGAGGCCTTGACGAGGACCTCAAAAGCGCAAGGGACTTCGGAGCCTCGGTGATGAAGCGTGTTCAGATTAAAGGGTTACAAGCGAAAGAGGGAAGAGGAGCTGTGCCTTTCTTGTATACCGGTCAAGCTGGAAACGACTGAGGGCGAGTACGAGGCCTCGCATTAGCGCTTCAGAAGAGCGACCTACTATTGAATGCCTCTTCTATTAGAGCCTTAACCTCGTCCGGCACGGGAGCGGGCGCGCTCAGAGGGGAGACTTGAAACACATCCTCAACTGCGCCAAGGGCATAGTTATACTTCACCACTATCTTTCCCCGAACCCCCATCATCTTCAGTTTGTTCGCGAGGGATACCCTCTCTACCGGGCTCAGCGCGTCCCAGTCTATCTCGTAATAGGCATAGCCGACCGTGTCCACGCTTACTTGTTTGAAGGGGATCCTCTCGTACGGGTCCAACATTGCCTTCACTCATTCATGGTAGCTTCTAGAAACTTATTATCATTTCCCTTAGAAGCGGAACGATCCCAACGCTACTAGGTTTTGAAAACTCAGAAACGGGATATCTCGTTAGGGATATGAACTTTCTAAAGGGCACCCATTCAGCTCTAGCATGCAGATGTAAAATATTTACACCTTCAAAGTTCCACAGAGGAAAGCGATGAAGTGCGGCTGGAGGAGCTTAAAGAAGGCTAACGAGGGCTTGTTGAGCAGGCTCAAGGGCAAGGTTCTCTTCCTCTCAGAGGAGAGCCCTCCCTACCCTTGGAGGAGGCTGAGCCCCTTTGCTTATAGGAAGGTCTTGGGCACTGAGTGGGACCACTTAGTAATTGACCTCAGGTACCCAATTCCCGCAAACGCGTTCCCGGCTACCATGGAGACCGTAAAGGCCGGTGGGACGATAGCTTACGTTTTGGAAAAGGATTTGGAGGAGGTTTACGGGAATGAGGGAACCGGGCTCTTCGGCAAGTACTTGAAGGAAGCCCTTAATCTTTATGAAGAGAAAGAGAGTTGTCCTCCCTGGAAGCCCCCTACTGACTTAACAAAGGAACAGAAGATGGCAATGAAGAAGTTGGGCAAGCTGTTAGTATCCAACTTGAAAGTCTTGGCAATAATAGGGGACAGGGGGAGGGGCAAGAGCGCCCTACTGGGGGCCATGGCGGCTTCCTTGGTGAGCGAGTACGAGGTGAAGAGGGTCGAAGTAACCTCCATTTCCCCAGAAATGCCGAGCTTCTTGAAAATGTTCAAGAGAATAATGGAGAAGAGGAGGATGAGGTTTAGGGTAGAGAAGGCCGGAGAGGAGTGGAGGATCCTAGGCCCGGGCTGGAGGGTCGAGTGGGTCCCGCCTTCCCAAGCGGGGAAGGGAGGAGTAACCATGATTGACGAAGCGGCCGCCATAGGCTTGAGCAGGGTAAGGAGGATAATAAACAAGAGCTGGAGGGTAATACTCGCCACGACGGTACACGGCTACGAGGGCTCCGGAAGGGCCTTGACGAAGTTATTGCTTGAAAACATAAAGGAAAAGGAAGTGGTGGAGCTGAAGGAACCGGTTAGGTATGCTAAGGGCGACCCAGTAGAGGCTTGGCTCTACCGAACCTTCCAC
>WAOJ01000186.1 GCA_015521275.1 Desulfurococcales archaeon
GAAAACATCAAGACGTCCGATGAGGTTCCTCGGAGTAATTTAGACGTGCTCGCAGAGTTCATTGTGAACTCTGAGAGGGAGTATGAAAAGATACTGAAAAAGGTTAAGGATCACGGAGTAAGGTTGATCCTCAGATGGCTATGGGACATGGTAAAGGCATTTAAAAAATTCGATAAGGAAAAGGAAAAAAAGGAAGATGTCTACAACTTTGTGCACGATGTTGTGGTTAGCGCATTAAGTGGCATAGGTGAAAAGGGAGTAAATAATATTCTCTACGTCCTCGAAAGGGATGTAGACGAATTCTTAGAGCACGTAAACAGCTCGAAGTACAGGCTTATTGATAAAGTGTGTACTTCATTGAAGAGAAACATCACCAAGGTGTTATACTTCTGGGAGGAAGGTCTTCTGGAAGACCTAGTAGAATTCCTATTGGACATAGGAGTTTTGGAAAGCTCTGAGGAACCTCTTGACTTCGAAAAGGACGTCAAAGTAGTGAGACGAAAGCTTGAAAGGGTTGACATGAGCGTTTTCGAAGAGCTAAAGAACGCTACCCCCAGAGGGACAGTGCTTGACCTAAAGGCCTCTGTGGGGAGAGTGGTCTTAGCCAGCACGGCCAGCGGTACAATAGACGTTTACTCGTGGAGGGTTGATCCTAGGGACAGGTTCAATATAGCGTTAAGCAACGACATTAGTTTATTCACAAGGGTAAAAGAGAAGAAAAAAGTGAAGGATGCCCTGATCTTGGACAATTTATCTCTCGCTCAGAGCCATGCCTTAAACCCTCCAGTCTTAAGAGAACTCGAGTGGAGGTTGAAGGCTCTCTCCATAAGGGTTACCAAAGCCTTCGTGAACAACGACGCTATATCCAGTAATTCGTCAATTCCGTTTTCGCCCTACGTCTTCTTCTTCGCAAATGATTGGGGCGACGCGCCTAGGGTAGCCAAACAGCTGAAACTCAGGTGGGAGAGACCCATAGCCCTAGCCGTCTTGATAGCTTATCCCGAGGCCCCTCTCCCGGACATAGAGACTTTGGTGGCTTGGAAGGAAACGACGAAGTACCTTTATGTGGCGTCTTTATATAGCTTCGAAGACTTGGGCTTGAGCAGAGTTTACACCTATCAAGAGGCTTTGAAGATGGCGAGAGGGGAAGAGAGGGCTTGAGGCTCACGGACGACGCCCTCGAAGTCGTCAAGAACTACCCCTTGTGCGACCACTGCTTGGGCTCGCTCTTTGCTAGGCTGGGAAAGGGCCTAGGAAACAAGGCCAGGGGAGAGGCCTTAAGAAGGATAATAATAATGGAGTTGGACAGAATGGTCAGAGAGGGCGAAATAACGAGAGAAGAGATGGAGAGAATTATGAGCAATCTGGATAATGAGGAAACTATGAAAGTGGCCGAGATGTTGGGATTGAAGGTCCAGAGGAAGGCTTGCTACGTATGCGGAGGCAAGTGGGAAGAGCTGGTCGAGAGGTGGGCGCGAAAGATATATGACATCTTAAAGGAATACGAGTTCGACACGTTCTTGGTCGGCTGCACGGACTGCGGAGGGATGGAGGAGAGGCAGAGGGAAATAATTTCGGCTTTCCGGTTGCCGTACTCCGAAAGCATAAAGAATTCCTTTAAGAGGGAGGTTGGGAAGAGACTAAAAGAGATGCTGGGAAAAGAGCCAGACTTCTTGGATCCGGACGTGGTAGCTATAATGGATCTAAAAAATGATAAAGTAAAGCTCCAAATTAAACCCGTATTCGTCTTGGGAAGGTACAAGAAGCTGGTAAGGAACGTTTCCCAAGCCAAGTGGAAGTACCCGTATTCGGTTGAGGAGGCCTTAGAAAGGGCTCTGAAGGACTTCCAAGGAGAGGAGGTGCTCCTCCACGCTTCGGGCAGAGAAGACGTGGACGTGAGGGCCCTAGGGACCGGGAGGCCCTTCGTAGCGGAGGTAAGGAAGCCCAAGAGGAGGAAGGTCGAACTCAAGCCCTACTCGGACGGCAAAGTGGAGTTCTCCTTCGAAGGCTACGTTACCAGAGATTGGGTTGAGAAGATAAAGGAGCAAGACGCCCTCAAGAGTAAAGTGTACTTGGCAATAGTTTACGTCCCGGAAGGGATAAGCGATGAAGAACTGAAGGCGTTAGAGGAGTTCTTCAAAGACGTAACGGTGAGCCAGAGGACGCCCAAGAGGGTGAGCCACAGGAGAGCTGACAAAGTGAGGGAGAAGAAGGTATACTACGTGAAGACAAAGAAATTGAACCAGAAGTCGTTCATGGCTTTGGTGAAGGCGCAAGGAGGGCTTTACATAAAGGAGCTCGTGAGCGGGGACGAAGGCAGAACAGAGCCTTCCTTCAGCTCCTTCTTGGGGAAGGAAGCTAAGTGCGTCAGCCTGGACGTCGTCTGGATAGGTTAAACTTATCTAATAGCCTAACGCTCGAGTAACGTGAGGGCCCGAGGAACTCCGGGGATGCCCCCCCGACC
>WAOJ01000187.1 GCA_015521275.1 Desulfurococcales archaeon
ATTATCGGGGCCCTCGTCTCCTTGTATACATCATAGACAGCCCTCACGGCTATCGGATGAATTGCCCTTCCCGAGAGCCCTCCTACCTTGTTCGAGAGGATGGGTTTCATGACATCTATGTCTATTACCATTGCCCTCAAAGTGTTTATGAGGGTTAATCCGGAGGCTCCGGCCTCTAAGGCCTTTGAAGCTGTCTCCACAAGCCTGTCCACATAGCCCAGCTTAACGAAGACGGGTATGTCTACAGTAGTGGCAACTGCTTCAGTTATCTTTCTCACCATATCTATGTCCATCCCCAGCTCCAAGCCCATACCCTTCGCGTGGGGGCAAGATAGGTTTAGCTCCAAGGCAGAGGCTCCAGCATCGGTCGCCTCCCAAGCGACCTCTTGAAACTCCCTCTCGTCCTTTCCTGCTACAGATACTATTACTGGTAAGTTGTACCTCTTACCGACTTCGACGAGTTTCTTAATAATTCCTTTGCCAGGGTTTGAGAGGCCTACTGCGTTCACCAACCCACATTCAGTTGAAACAACTATCGGCGGGTCATAGCCCTTTCTGGGCTTCAGAGTTATACTTTTGGTAACCAAAGCGCCCAGTTTAGCCCTTTTAGCTAAGTACTCGAAGGCTCCCTCGTTTCCTCCCAGAATTCCCGACGCCGGCATCAACGGGTTACTGAGCCTCAAACCACCCACGTCGGTCTCGAGCAAGCTTCGAATCCCACTCGCGTACGGGGCCTAAAGATAATACCGGCTCCGTCATTGTCCTAGCGGGAACGTCATGAAGAAGGGAGTTATCAATACGGTTGAAGTACTGATACTAATAATGATATTCCTAGCAGCCGCAGCCTTCTTCGCCAGCTTCTACCTAAACGCTACCAAGGAGGAAGCCAAGGCAGTACAGAAGCAAGTGAGTGCAACCAATTTGCTCTTGAACCCCCCAGTAAAGATAATAGGAGTTATAAGCATTGAGAACGGGACCTTGATAAGTACCTCCACAGATACTTCGGACGATCCCAACGTCGTGGCATTCGCGTGCATCCAGGAGACCGCCGGAGGGAAGTGGTGGGTAAGTAGTAGCGGAATAAGGTTGGGAACTCAAGGTCCCATATTTAGCGTCCTAAACCACTTGGATCAGAGCGCCAAAATAGTCGTCGCTGTGGACAAAGGCGATTTGGCGAACGCATCTATAGACATTAATAAAATAAAGGAGAACATCACGAAGGTGGCATTTAGTAACACGACCTCATTGCTAGCGATATGCTATGACGTCAGCAAGAATAAAATATTGAACGTTTACGCTTTCACCCAGCTGTCTTGTGACCAAGACGTCTTGAACAACACCGTCAAGGAGGCCACTCAGTGGTGCTATGATGACATAAATAAGTATGCGAGCGGCGACTACTTCAAGGTGTACTTTGTAGATCTCTTCGAGTACACGTTACCGGGCTCCGTATCAATAGTACCTTCGCCCGTATTGCCCAAGAACATTGTCAATAAGGGAGGTACATTCACGATGTTGGTAAACTTGGCACAGAGCATTAGGCCTAACCCCGCTCCTATGCTCGAGAAAAAGAATGCCAACTCTTTAACCTTCAACGACATAGTAAATTGGTTAGTGAGTACAAACAACGTAACGACTGCGTTAGGCGTCTTCAAAGCCACTTGTGAGTCGTGTACCTTCTACATAGGCTAATCTATTTTTAGGAATTTGTGAATCTGTGGTATCACCCTAAACTGCCTCCTGAGTTCCTTGTCTTCTAAGACCTTCATGACTAATTCCCTGGAGGCCTTAGAATAATTGGCCTCTCCGCTTAAGGGTTGTAACACCTTTGGTACGCTAACTTCTCCAAGCTCTTTCAAGAACCTCTTAACGCAGGGTATATCTGAGGCCCTCGCCACTAACTTCAGCTCAACCTTCTCAAAGTTCTCAATTATTTTCCTGACTAAGTTCGTGTCCGCAACGTAATAGTCACAAGTGACCTTAGGGCTAAGGGTAAGCCAAACGTCCCTCCCTTCCAAGGCCTTTGGGTAGATGGTAGCGTTCGTCTCTATTTGAAAGATTCCTTCGAAGCCAGAGCTCCTCAGCTCCGCTTCCAGTTCGGCCAAAGCCTCTTGCTGGAGTAAGGGTTCTCCGCCAGTAGCCACTACCAAGGGGACGCCTTTGGAGAGGGCCTCTAAGGCTAGCTCCCTTACCTCGACGCGCTCACCGGGGGACCAACTATATTTGGTATCACACCAAGGACAACGCAAGTTACACTTGGCAAGTCTTATGAAGTATGCGGGGGTACCCACTAGGTGGCCTTCCCCCTGGATGGATAAAAAGCGCTCCGCGATCTCGATCATCATGCTCCCGACTTGGCCTTTATTTCTTCCACTTCCTTTATTATCTCTTCCACCAAGTCCTTGGCCGCGCCGGGATCTATTATGGCGGCGCTGGCCGCTTGAACCTCTATTCCAGCGGCTTCGCCAAGCTTCTTCTTGCTCGGAACGTATACGTACGGTATGCCCTTCTCCTCACACAGGAGGGGCAAGTGAGCCACTATCTCTGGCGGGTCGACGTCTTCAGCAATGAGTACCAGCTTGGCCAAGCCCTTCTCCACAGCCTTAGTGGTCTCGTTGGTACCCTTCTTTATCTTCCCTCCGCTCTCCCTAGCCTTCCTTAAGGCCTCGTAAGCCTTCTCGGCCAACTCGGGAGGAACCTCAAACTTGACGTAGAACGGCTTGCTCATCCTCATCCACCCCTCGTCATGGCCCTTCGGGCCACGGGGGTTTAAAGTTATCCATCGAGGCTCGATGGGAGGTCTTGAAGGTTTGAACTGGGACGTAGTGACATTGATGTTACTAACCATCGCAAATCTCATAATGACCGTGTCTATATACTTTAAGCTCTATGATCTTGAAAGAATAATTAAACTCTTGAAGTTTATAGCGAGAAAAGTGAAGGGAGAGGAGTGCTTGAAGCCTAAAGCTGCAAGTGCCTTGATACAAGCCGCAGAACTCTTGGCCTTAGATGCTAAGACGCTCTATGAAAAGACGAAGGATGAAGAATTCTTGAAAATTGCTAAGAAGTGGGAAGACTTCGTGAGGGCTAATAAGGAAACTGTTCAAAAGCTTATAGACAAAGAGCTTGAAGATTAAGGTATTGAAGCTCTCGGAGTTTTAAGTAACCCTTAAAAGCTAGCGACGTGCCACGCTCCCGGTGGCAAGAGTATGGAGTACATCTACGCGGCGCTGTTGCTTCACGCAGCCGGTAAGGAGATAACTGAGGATGCTGTGAAGAAGGTACTAGAAGCTGCTGGTGTTGACGTGGACGAGGTTAGGGTAAAGGCCCTCGTGGCCGCGCTAAAGGAGGTGAACATAGAAGAGGCCATAAAGAGCGCTGCCTTCCCGGTAGCAGCTGCCCCGGCCGCTGCCCCAGCAGCTCCGGCAGCGGAGGAGAAGAAGGAAGAGAAGGCAGAGGAGGAAGAGGAGGAGAAGAAGGAGGTCTCCGAAGAGGACCTCAGCGCCGGCCTGGGCGCTCTATTCGGTTAAACGCCTTTTTCCTTCGCGAAGTCTTCCAAAGCCTTCTTGACCAAGAACTCCA
>WAOJ01000188.1 GCA_015521275.1 Desulfurococcales archaeon
AAACCTTCCTAAGGGGTCCTTTGGGGTTCTTATTGGAAAGAGATCGAAGGCTCTAGCAAAGAGTAGCCTCTTATATAGTTCTGAGTACTTGGGACAAGGCTTGTAAATCCTCAATGTCTTCTCTTTGAGCTTGGGCAAGGGGTTGACTAACACGCCTTTATAGCTATTTAATATCACGTATTCAACTGATAGTTCCGGTTTAGCTATTAAATTGCAGACATATATCCACTTCGAGGTCTCACTCACTACACATTTAAGATAGTAATCGTTATGTTTGAGCGTCCCTAAGTAAAACGTATAGTACAGCTTGTGCTCAACCAAGTTTATAGTATCTAACGTATAGTAAATTTCAATTCCGCAAACGTTCGTTTCATGAGTACGGAATATATCGTAAAGCGTTAAGAAATCATTGATAGTACCCTTGACAGCGAGATTAATTAGTTTCGACACGCATAGGCTGCTCAGCTCTAGGGCGCTCACGTTGAAGATTAATAATAATAGTACCAGCGCTAATCTACGCATAGGCTGCTTCCCGTATTCGAGCGGGAACTTCTCCTCATAAAGTTCCAAGTAGAAGGTGTACGACCTTGAAGGCATTGAAGATTAAGGTAAAGGGATTAGTTCAAGGAGTGGGCTTCAGGCCAGACGTCTATAGATTAGCCCAAAGCTTGGGCTTGAAGGGCTACGTCAAGAACGTAGCTGGCGGGGCAGTCGAGATATGGGTTGAAGGTGAACGGGTCGAGGAATTCGTAGAACTCTTGAAAAAATTTCCTCCTCCAGCTAAGGTAGAGGAGCTATACCTCGAAGAGGCAGAGCCCAAGGGCTTTTCTAAGTTCGTAATACTAAAGAGTTCTATGAGTAAGTCCAGGTCCCAAATACCTCCCGACCTAGGGATATGTGAGAAGTGTTTAGCTGAGATATTGAACCCGTTCTCGAGAAGGTTTAGATATGCGCTGAACAGCTGTGCCAAGTGCGGGCCGCGCTTCTCCATGCTTTACCACACGCCTTACGATAGAGAAAATACGTCCATGAGAGACTTCCCCTTATGTGCTGAATGTGAAAGGGAATATAACGACCCGTGGGATAGGCGATATCACGCCCAAGGCATTTCTTGTGGGAAGTGTGGACCTCAAGTTAAGCTATTGGATTCAGAGGGAAAGAGGCTGATCGTCGCTGACCCTACAAAGGAAGCCGCGAAACTGCTTGATGAAGGATTTATAATAGCGGTGAAGGGGATGGGAGGCTACCACTTGGCCGCCAAGGCCACCGACGACGAGACGGTTGCAGAGCTGAGGAGGAGGAAGAAAAGGCCTAGGAAGCCCTTTGCAATAATGGCGTTGAACTTTGATGTCGCTAACGAAATAGTTGAAGGGTTAGATGAGGAGCTGTTCAACTCTCCAGAAGCCCCTATTCTCTTGGCCCCTAAGAGGGAGCCCTCCGAGGTTAGTGAGCTTGTGGCGCCGGGCCACAAGCTCTTGGGCGTGATGAGAGCTTACACCGGTTTGCATTACTTACTACTTAAGGACACGAGGGACAAGTTCTCAATAATGACCTCAGCCAACCCCACGGGGAAGCCCACTTGTATAACCAAGGAGTGCGTCATAAGGATGGGCGTAGCTGACTACATCTTGGATCATGACAGAGAGATAGTACACAGGGTAGACGACTCTGTGATTAGGAAAAGTCATGATCAGTGGCTCTTCTTAAGGCGTTCTAGGGGTTATGCGCCTTCTTGGATAGAGGTCGGGAAGGAGTTGGGCGAAGCGATAGCAGTGGGAGCAGAGCTTCAGAACGTGGGAGGTTTGAGCTTTGAAGACAAGGCTGTCCTAACGCAATACATTGGCGACACCGATGAACTAGAAAACTTGGAGTTCTTAGAAAGAGAGCTGAACTGGTTCATAGATGAATACGGCTTAAAGCCTGAGAGAGTGGTGGCGGACTTGCATCCCTATTACAACACCAAGAGGTTGGCCCTCGAGCTTTCTGAAAGGTTCGAAGTGCCCCTAATAGAGGTCCAACACCACCACGCCCACCTTCTCTCGGTAATGGCTGAGAACGGTATTGAAGAGGCAGCGGGCCTCGCCTTGGACGGGACGGGCTACGGGACTGATGGTAAGATATGGGGAGGAGAAGCACTCTTAGCAAAGAGGGATTCCTTCGATAGGGTTTGCCACATAGAGTACTTCCCCTTGCCGGGAGGGGACAGAGCAACCAAGTACCCCGCAAGGGCTCTGTTGGGCTTGTTGTGGAAGGCCGGAGAAGACTTAGACAAATGGGAGTGGTTGAGTAAGTACTTACCTATGGGTGAAAAGGAATTTGAGATAGTTAAGAGGCAAGTTCAATCATCAATATTGACCTCCAGTACCGGGAGGACTCTGGACGCCTTCTCTACCCTTTTGGGAATAAGCTGGGAGAGGAGCTATGAAGGAGAACCAGCTATGCTCTTAGAAGCCTTTGCGTGGGGAGGTAACTTAATTGAAAAAATAGATTTGGTAGATAAAGAGAATGGCGAATGCGTGATAAAAGTAACTGAACTCTTGAGAAGGGCCATAGAGTACCTAAACAAGGGCTATAAC
>WAOJ01000189.1 GCA_015521275.1 Desulfurococcales archaeon
ACCTTGGAACATGCCTTTAACGCTATTCCGATAGCCTTGGAACTCATAAATGGACCAATATTAAGGGTACGCATAGATCCCAAAGAGGTGATTGAATGAGCACTGTAACGCTGAGCAAACAGATATTAGTTTTAGGCCCATGGAGATATTTGAAGAACCCTAAGCTTTACGATTTCATAGAGAAGCTTTTTCACAGCTTTAAGGGGAGAAACCAGTATTTGCTAGACTTCAAGAGGCTCTATGAGAAGGGAGGCGTGGATCTAATTACCTCTAGGGGAAGGGCAAAGATAAACATAAAGATTCCTCCCAAAGCCAATAGCAGTACCAGCAATATTGAGTACAAACGTTCCTAGGATAAACGTTCTGGGCAGCCTAACGCAGTTCGCTTGGATAGCACTGGTGCTAGACGCCTTTGAGCCCTCTGGACACATACTCGAAGCAGAGTACACTAGACAAGCTTCAATACCCACTATATTTGTGAGGCGCATGAACGATGAGCACAACCCATGTTACGTGGTCTCCCTTTATGCGACCAAGTTGGCGCGTCAAGGCGTCTTGAAGGACGTTACGCGGGAAGGAGGAGTACTGAACGTTTGCAACGGTATAATACTGACTACGGACCTCAAAGATAAAGTTAAGGTAAAGGGTAGTACAGGAATGCTTAGGGACTTGACCGGCAGCATATACGTTACTGTAGCATTTAGGAGTGACATAGTAGAGGAGATCAAGCAGTACTTATTGGATGATGAGAGGGAACTCGAGTTCGAAGTGCTCGAGGACGTGAGTAGGTGCATGGAGTGCGGGGTTAAGCTGCTGCTTGAACAATACGGGGACAAGCTTGAGTTCGTATAAAAAGGTTTACTGCTTGCAGAGCCTGCAGAGGAACTCGTCGGCTTGCTTGACGTCCTCCTCCGGAGCCTTCTCGTGGCAGAACCACCAGTCGAAGCACTCGTACTTCTGCATCCTCTCCTTCGCCTCCTGCTCGGTGCTGGCTGGAGGTACTATCACGTGGTCCTTGATGATCTCGTTCCTCGGCCAGTTTGCCGGAGTGGCCCTTCCTAGCTTGTCGGTCACTTGTAGGGCCTTCAGTAGCCTCAGTATCTCGTCCACGTTCCTGCCCACGTTCAGCGGGTAGTACAGTATAGCCCTAACCTTGCCCTCTGGGTCAATGATGAACACGGCCCTTACGGTTACTACACCTCCCTCGGGGTGGAGCATTCCTAGCTTCTGGGCCACTTGTCCCAGCGGGTCAGCGATGATCGGGAACGGTACTTCAACTCCTAGCTTCTCCTTGATCCACTCCTTCCACTTTATGTGGCTAAAGGTGTTGTCGACGCTCAGGCCCAGTAGCTCGGCATTGAGCTTCTTGAAGTCCTCATACCTCTTGGTGAAGGCTACGAACTCGGTGGTACATACTGGAGTGAAGTCTGCTGGGTGGCTGAAGAGCACCAACCACTTGCCCTTGTAGTCGTCCGGCAACTTCTTCGGGCCGTGGTCAGTGTTCACTACCATCTCCGGCAGCTTTTCGCCTATCAACGGGATCTGTCCCGGCATGGCTCTCTCCGTGGTAGCATCTCTAATACAAGTTTTTGAGTTGGGGTGATCGGTTCTATGAAAAGTTTCCGCTCAGTCTATTGAAAAGGGATTCAATGCTTCTATAAAAGCTTATGTTAAATTAGGAAAGCCTAATGCTATAAAACGTTTAATCGTGGACCCGAGGAATTATGAGGGTTCGTGCTTTGAGACACTTGAGGAGACCTCCCCGGATAAAGGTTTTGGAGGCCCTTGGGGCTATAGCAGACGGAAGAGTTCACGTAAACGGTAACAAGGCAAAGGTGATATCCAGCACAGGGGAAAGGGAGTACGAGGTTTACGTGGACTTGGATAAGAGAATAGCTAGGAGCACCGATAACGGGACTAGGTTTAGGGGATATGTGGGCTATCCTATAATAGCCGTCTTAATGCTCAAGGGAGCTTTGCCGTATGATGAGAGGCTGGCCCAAGCGCTCAAGGGCATACCTTGGAAGAAGCTGAACGAGAAATACAAGAAATATTCGAAGGTGATGGACTTGATATTCGATGAACTAGAAAAGAAGGGCATTAAGAGGGAAGAGGTGGAGCAGTTTATTGATAAGGTTTTGGAAAGGCTCTCAGAGCTAGGGCTTAGGGGTTGATAACGACTTACGAAGAGTTTAAGGAAGCTATATCGAAGGGTGTGAAGGTAGTAGTATTTACCGCCGATTGGATACCAATAAGCAAGGACTTGTACGAAGAGCTGATAAGGATGGTGGAGAACTTGAAGATAGATGTAATAGAGGTTGACGTGGCCATGGCCCCGAAGGTAATGGAAGTGGAGAGGATATTCGCAATACCTACGGTAAAACTTTACGTAAACGGGGAGAACCTCTTTACCCAAGAAGACACTACGGGAAACGTGAAGGTTGACGCGACACACGTCTTAAGGGCAGTAAAAGAAATACTCAAGAAAAGGGGGATAGCTTACCGGTGAGCCTTCTTCCTTATGTTCAGCCTGAAGGCCTTCTTGCCCCCGCTCCTTCCCTCAGTTATGGTCCTCATTGCCATACTGAAGGGCTTAGATTTGAAGAACACGCTGTTCAAGGTGAACATGTAGAACCTCCTCGGGTCGTATACCTTTAGGAGCTTCTCTAACACCTTGGGATACTCCTTCAACGGGTCCTTGCCTTGGTAAGCAGCTATTTGTTTCGCCAACTTGGTAGGTATGTCTTCGCCTTCCCTCATCAGTATGTCCCTTGTAGGTCCGGCGCAGCCGTAACAAGGTATTCCGGCCCTAGGACACCTAGCGCCACAGCCGCTGGCAGTTACCGGTCCTAGGCACACTAAGCCTTGAGCTAGGAAACACACGTCGGGATTCACGTCCTTGCCTATCCTTTCCCTCCACTCCTCCGGAAGCTTGGTCTTCATCTTGAGCGGGCACTCCGAGCATACCGTCCTCTCAGCTATCTTTGGCTCTTCTCCGTTGTATATAGCTCTCAAGGTGTAGTGGATGTGGGCCGGTATCGGTGGGCAGTGGCTTATGATATAATCTACCGGAACTATTTCTGGGACGGATATTGGAGCGGGCAGTGGCTTCAGCCACTCGTCCTCGAACTCCACTCCTTTATACAAGTCCTTTAATATTTCCTCTATCCTGAAGTAGCTAGCCAGTCCGGGAACGCCGGAGAAGCTGGAGCACATCCCTAGGGATATGACGGTTTTTGCCCTTTCCCTCATCTCCAAGGCAGCCTTCAGATGGCCCTTGGTGTTTATCACTCCCTCGTATATGGCTATGTCAACGCTCTCCGGGAACTCTGTCCTCTCCACTACCATGGGCCAGTAGACTATCTCGAACATGTCGTACAGCTCTGGGTAC
>WAOJ01000190.1 GCA_015521275.1 Desulfurococcales archaeon
CCCTTGAAGCCATAAGGCGTCGAAGCCTCCGAATGTGAAGCTTAAGAGCGCTTGGATCGGCGAGTCCACCAAGGGTTCCCCTCCCAAGTTGAAGCTCGTGTTTATCACTATGTACTCGCCAGTCGCGTCCCCGAAGGCCTTTATGAGCTTGTACCAGTTCTCATCTATCTCTTGTGTAACCGTTTGGGGCCTAGCCGTTCTATCTACGTGACAAGTGGCCGGGGCCCTCTTACAGCCCTCTTCCTTGAACCTCTCCATGACTATCATGAACGGCGCGAATATCCCTCTCTCGAAGTACTCCGGGGCCTTCTCATATAGAAGGGAAGGGGCCAGGGGCCTCCACCACTCCCTCCCCTTATGGAAGTTCACCCTCTCCCAGTTCTCCTTTATCCTCGCGTCAGCTACTATGCTTCTGTGTCCCAAAGCCCTGGGCCCGAACTCGGCTCTACCTTGATAGACTACGGCTATCTCATTCTTGAGCAAGTAGTCGTCGACCAAGTTCTCTATTGGGTAATCTTCCTCTATTTTGAGCCCCATCCTCTTGGCTAACTTCTTTGCCTCTTCGAAGTCCTCTTCACTATACTCCAAGCCCCAATACACGTCCTTTATCCTCTCGTTCTTGAACCTCTCACCCAAGACGTGCTCGTAAGCCCATATAGCAGCTCCTATGGCGGTTCCGGCGTCGTTTGCGGCGGGGAAGAAGAAGACGTCGTTGAAGATGTCGCTGTAAACAACTTCCATGTTTGCCTTTGCGTTTAGGGCAACTCCCCCAGCTATTACGGCCTCCTTCATTCCGCTCAACTCCTTGCCCCACTCCATAGTCGTTAGGTAAGCCCTCTCGAACTCGGACTGGAGGGCATATGCTAGGTCAGCGGCGTCTCGGTCCAGAGGTCTCGCCTTTGGGTCCCACTTGGGACAGACGTTGGCCTCCTTTAGCTTCTCTAGTACTTCATAAAAGCCTCCGGATACCTCGTAAGGCACTTCCGACTTGGGACTGTGAACCTTAAGGATGCTCCTTATTACGTTTAAGTACTTCTCGTTGGGCTTCCCATAAGGGGCCAAGCCCATTACTTTTCCGGGACCATCTAACCTGCCCAGACCCAAGCAGACGGAGACGGCTTCGTAGAACTCTCCCAACGAATACCTATTGTGGTCTAAGCTCGCAAGCTTCTCGAACTGACCGTCCTTAACGGACCAGACGGAGATCGCTTCGTATTCCCCAGCCCCGTCGACCACTATTGCGACAGCCTTCTTCATTCCGGACGTGTAGTAAGCGCTCGCAGCGTGTGCTAAGTGGTGTGGAACTGTTACCACCTTAGGGGGCTTGGAATTGAACAAGAGTTTCCAAGCAAAACGTATGAAGTCCTCGACTACTCCCCTCCTCAGCATTATACTCTCTTCAACAGAGATCTCCTTCTTAGTGCACGGTTCCCATCTAAAGGCGAAGCGCAAGCCCTCGCCCAACCAGCCTCCGTACTTCTTTCCGACTACGTTGGCTACCCACAGCCTTCCCTTATTACCCAAAAGCTTCTTCAATATCTTCACACTAGCCTTAGAATTTATCCTTTTGTAGGTTATCTCTATCTTCTCTATGTTTTCAACCATTTCTTTGGCTTCCTTGCTGAGCTCTAGCCTTAGCACGTCGTTGACCAGCTTGGGCACAGCCCTCCTTCTCGGACTCAACGGCGAGTAGTAATTGGCGTCGCAGAAGACGTCGTGCATCTTGAAGGTATCGAAATATTTCAAGTGTTCTTTCTCTCTAAAAAGCGAAGGCTCGAAGTTTACCGCTACTACGTCAGTATCCTTCAAGCTCACTCCGAACTTATTTTTCATGAATTTGTCAGCCAAGTGGAGCGAAAGGATTGTGGCAAAGGCATCTACTCTGCTCGTCAAGTTCTTTATACAGCTCCTCGCTGCGTAGGGGGCAAACTCCCTAATTACACGGTTCTTCTTCATCCTGGAAATCCTTTCCACTTCTATTGCTAAGGCCAGTTTGCCCTCGTGCACTACCGCTAAGGAAGTATCGTGTAGGCTGACATTAATTCCAACGCTGATGCCCAAGTCCGTTAGCCCTAGTGGGGAGAAGCTCCCTTAGGTATAAAGTGGCTCCATCGTGCGAGGACCTCAAAATTCAGTAACGGGAGCCTTAACGCGGTCCTATTATGCCTTGCAATGAGCTGGAGGGCTTCGAGGACTGGTATTTGGAGATGCTGGACGAGGCAGAAGAACTCTATCTGAAGTTACTGAACCTCCCTAAGAAGTATCCCGAGAGGAAGGCAGTCGCTCCGAAGACGGGACTCTTGAAAAAGATGTTGAAAAAGAAAGGTCTCACGATAGTGAGGGAAGAGACGTTCAATAAGTTGGCTAAGTTGGTAACCGAGAGGAAGCCTTACGCTCCCCACGTACTCTACACTTCCTTGGGCACCACTACCATATCCTCCAAAATCCTTTACCACTTGCTGAAGGACCCCAAACCCTTCGTGGAGACTTGCCTCCTCTTCGAGGAGGAGTCCCAAGATACTTACGTAAAGTTAGTGAAGCTTTTGGCTAGCGCTTCCAGCTTGTTGTGGCTAGCTCTCTCGGCCTTTCCGGGCTACTGCAACATACCCTCAATCTCTTTGAAGAAATACGGAATTGAGGAACTCGGCTACGGGAAGTACTTAAAACTTTTCAACGTTAAGAACAAGTTCAATATAGAAAATGTTGAGAACTTGATGAAAGAGATATTCGTCTGTGAGGTTTACAAGTTCGAGGAAAGGGGCTTCGTGCCCAGGGACGGGAGCGTTTTCATAGATCTGGGGGCTGCCTTGGGCGAGACGAGCCTCTGGTATTCCCTATACGCTCAGAACTTCACTTCCTTAGCTATTGAGGCTTCTGAGGAGGCATTGAAGGTTTTGAGGTGGAACTTGGAGCTGGCTTCAGAACACTTGAAGAATGCTAATGCGAGAGTGATCCCGATCAAGAAGTTCGTCAAGGAGGGGAAGGACCTAAAGGAATTACTGGCCAAAGCTCCTCAAGACTACAGCGAGGCTTTCTTGAAGATGGACATAGAGGGCTATGAGAGGGAAGTGCTCAGAGGGATATCTGACTTTTTAAAGGAGAACAAGCCGACCTTGGGAATAGCTTCCTACCACAAGTGGGACGACTTAATAGAGATACCTAGGCTCATAGTCGAGTCAAACGACTCCTACAAGCTTTACCTAAAGCCGAAGGTAGTGCTCCTCTCCCCGCCCTACGGCTTTACCTTCAACGTCTTCGCTAAGTAACCTTAAGCCCTTTATTTAGGACATGGAACCACAGTCGAAGGGCCACGTGATGAGAGAAGGCTTGAAGGAAATAGTCTTAGGAGTGGCTGCAATAGTAATAGCC
>WAOJ01000191.1 GCA_015521275.1 Desulfurococcales archaeon
TAATGACGGCTATGGACAAGAGCGCAATACCCACTAGAATGACCATAGATGAAGCTATAGACTGGTTCGCAGAGCACCCGAACATCATAGACGTGCTCGTAACTGGTGGAGACCCGTTCATACTGAGGGACGAGGACATAGAGTACATACTGAAGAGGCTGAGCGAGCTGGAGCACGTGAAGCTCATAAGGTTTGGCACCAGAACTCCAGTAACCGTACCGATGAGGATAACTCCAGAGTTCGCGGAGATGCTTGGCTCCTACATAGAGCCGGGCAAGAGGAACGTTCACGTGGTAACCCACGTGGAGCACGCCTACGAGGTAACTCCGGAGATGGCAGAAGCCGTTACAAACTTGAGGAAGAACAAGATATACGTGTACAACCAGCAAGTGTTCACCTTCTGGAACAGCAGAAGGTTCGAGACCTCAGCATTGAGGATAGCGCTCAAGAGGGTGGGCATAGACCCGTACTATACGTTCTACCCTAAGGGCAAGTGGGAGACCAAGGACTACCTAGTACCGGTAGCGAGGATACTACAAGAGAGGAAAGAAGAAGCTAGGGTGTTGCCGGGGACCTTTAGGACCGAGGAGCCGGTATTCAACGTCCCCAGGCTGGGCAAGAACCACTTGAGGGCTTGGCAAGACCACCAAATCATAATGATAAGGCCGGACGGCAGGAGGGTATACCTATGGCATCCATGGGAGAAGAACATACAACTAGTAACACCATACATATACACCGACATGGTGTCCATAAGGATGTACTTAGACAAGCTTAAGGAAGTATTCAACGAGGACTTGGAAGACTACAAGAGCATATGGTACTACTACTAAAGTTTTTGTCTTTTTCGTCCACGGAAATTTGTAGGGATGAGGCCTTGTACTCCTCCCTAGAAAAGCCCTTACCCAAGGAAAACTTGAAGGAATTGGCTAAGCTCAAGCTCAAGGAAGCTTTGGTTGAGTCTAAACTATCCCTAGAATACTTGGAAAAAGGAATTGTTAGGAACGCTGCTGGAAAAGCGTTTCAGGCTTGGAAGGCATTGATCTCTGCTTTAATAGCCTTGAACTTTAACGAGCTTTCCAAGGACTCGGACGAGGAACAGAGGAAATGGCTAAAGGAAAAGGGGATATTAGCCTTAAGCACCAAGCTGAAGTACTTGAGCCAAATGCTTGAAGAAAAGACTAGCCTTAAAGGTTTGAGCGCTTGGACGGATAAGGCCTTGGACCTTCACGATTATCAGTACAATGGTCCAGATCCGGATTTGGTTTACAGCAAATATGCAGATCCGGAAGAAGCCAAGGAAGACGTAAAGCTCTTGATCAAGGCTTTACTCGAGTACATTGAAAGATACAAAGACTTGCTGGACGAGGAAAGTATGAGAGTTATGGATGAGGTAAAGCAAAAGCTTGAAGGTTAAATCTCCTCCAAAACTTCCCTTAGTTCCTCATCCAAATACTCGCTAAAGTACTTCTCCACATATTCCTTGAACTTCTTCAAGAGCATCTCTATGTCTTCTTTTGCATCCTCTTTATCAACTGGTCCTCCCCATAGGCCTTCTGGATCTGGACCGTGGTATTGGTAAGTGTGAAGCCTTAGAGCTTCAGCGGTGCTGAAGGTTATTCCTTCAACACCGACCTTTTCCAATAGCACGCTTAAAGGACTTAGCCTTGAACTTGGAGCATAAATGCCCTTCTCCAAGAACCATTGTTTTTGCTTTTCATCTTTGAGCATTCTTAGGATCTCATCCTTCTTCAAGTAAAGCAAAGCAGAAACTAGATCTTTCCATGCTTGAAATGCCTTTCCAGCGGCATTTCTGATCAGACCGTCTTCCATTAGCTTCTTGGCTAAGTAAGCTTCGTAGATGGAATCCTCAAGCTTCTTCATGAGGAAATTTTTCTCACTTAAAGGCTCTTCGAGCCTTTCTTTCGCCCTTTCTAATGTTGCCACTTTGGACCCTCACTACCTTCTCGTTCCTTCGTTAATTAAATGGTATTTCTAAGCGTAACTCTCATGAAAGCAATCATCGCTTTGTTCGAAGCTCAAGTGAGAAGGCCTTAATTGTATGATGGAGTCCAATAAGTCTATATTATCAAATGTCTTGAGTTACTGTGCAAACCAGGTAGCCAAAGAGGCTGCAAAGATTGACAAGGAGCATGCATACACATACGCTAGGTACTTACAGAACTATGCCAAGAGAATGAAGATGGTTGCGGGCGTGTTGGCTCCGTGGATAAAGCGGTGTGGCAAGGTTCCTCCGATAGAGGTTCCGAACCTAAACCAGCTTTTCACTGCCGAGCTGGTGAAGCTGGCCGGAGGAACGGTTTACACGGTAACGAAGACCGTAACCACCACATCGACGCTCAGCTTAGTAACCTTCATACAAGGAACCACAGTAATACCCGTGGCCGGCTCTCCAAGGATATCCTTAGCTACGACAGTTTACACCAACCCCTTCGTTAGTACTGTTACTAAGACCGTAACCATGTACAACAGAGTAACCACTGTGAGCTTGGTAACTAAGACGGTAACGGAAACGAAAACCTTTACCGCGAAGCCCTCTGAGGAGATACTCAAGAAGGTAATAAGCTTAAAAGACCAGATCGAAGTAAGCATAGCCAAGGAACTGATAAGGAAGGGAGTGGGCCCGAAGTGCGCTTACGCAGTGGCGGACGTGCTTTTGAACAATTTCATAGATTTGATAAAAGAAAAGACCGGTATAAAGAACGTAGAGTACGCCTTAACTATAATGGCGTGCAACACGCCGGACTGTCTAGCCAAGGCCTTAGTTAACATGATCCAAGAGGAGGTATTGCCCATAAGCCCCGAGGATTTGCTAGAGCTGTCGCCTTGCGCAAACGACTTGAGCCTTCAAGCTTGGCTCAAGGGAACCGTTACGGTAACGAGTACAAAGTACTTGACCGTAAGCACAGTAATAGTAAGACCAAAGGTAGTCACCATAACTCAGCCCTTAGTCGTGACCAAGCCGGTTACGGTCACCGTGACGCAGACCCTCGTAAGGCCAAGGGCGTTCAAAGCGATAGTCCAGCTGTCCCCGAACATCTTCGTCGCCTCGAACGGAACCTATTACTTTAACACGGCATGGAGCGTTAAGGGAACTGTATTCATATTCAAGGAGTTCCCCGAAAACTTAGAAATACCTCCCGAGTTGGCCGTACCAAAGGAGTGGGTCGCTTTGGTAAACGGACAGATCAGCAAGAACATAACGTTGCCTAAGGGAAGCTACCTAGATATAAGCATAGCCTCCTTGAACAACGCGACGGTTATAGTGAACGGAAAAGCCTACGAGGTCCCCAAGAGGTGGACGGAACTAGTGATAGGCCCGCTGGAAGGAGGGGTTCAGATAACTATAAGGGGGAAGGCCTTAGTGGACTACGTCAAGGTGTATAGCAACGGAATAATAATGGACGAAGAGTTCGCATTGCTCGGGTAATTCTTAATCACGACAGTTTTTGTCCGAATCGCTTCCCGATCATCCCTAACGAGTTGTCGTCCCTTGCTTCAGCGCTCCGCTACAACAAAGCTCATTTATCGGTTTGACATGGTTTAACCCCGGGTATACCGAGCTTGACCCTAAGACTTAAGGTGGGTAAGAAGGGCTACATCATAATTCCGAAGGCCTTGAGGGAGGCCGTTGGAATAGAGGAAGGAGATGAGGTGATAGTTGAGGTTAGGGACGGGATCGTGATAAAGCCTGCCAAGAAGAACGTAGATAGAGAAAAGCTGAAGGAACTGCTCAGGGCTCACGCGATGAAGGTTAGGAACTTGAAGGAGAGGGAGGAGCCCTCCCCCGGAGAGGCTTCTAGCTTAAGCCTAGAGGAGGAGTTCGAGGATTGAAGGCGTTCCTCGACACTCCTTTGCTCGTTTACCTAAACGCGGTAACGGATGAGAAGGTTAGGGAGAGGTACGAGAACTTCTACCTAGACCTCTTGTCCCGGTACAAGTTGTATACGGACGTCCTAGTCTTGGACGAGCTCCTCTACGTTTCAAGGAAGAAGTACAAGATACCCTATGAGATCACGTTTGAGTTCATAGACACCATAGTACTCCCTTATGTAACCGTGCTCAACTTGGGGGAGGAAGAATATACCGTGGCAAAGGAAGTCTTGCTCAAGTACAACGTTAAGCCCTCAGACTCCCTTCACGTAGCGACAATGTTGAACAACGGGATTAAACGAATAGTGAGCGAAGACAGAGAGTTCGATAGGATTGAAGGGTTGGAGAGGCTCTGGGATAATTAGCCTCAAGCAAGGCTCTTAGGTTCTATATGGATTCCGCAAGGGCCCCACTAGGATCGCTTCCATACCACGATCCCCCTCTACGTATCGTTACCGCTTACCGCTCGATTGCTGAACTCGATCGATGGATTTTGAAGGTCTGTCCTTGAAAGTTTAGACGGCGAGGAGCCCTACCTTCTTTATTGTTCCGTCCTTCGGGTCCACGTAGTAGCCCAGCCTCTCCAATGCTTGAACACCAATCAACACGTCCAAAGGCAATCCTTCGACTTCTTCTACAAACATGTAGCTTTCGTCGTCGATCTTGACTTTGGCTATTCCTACCTTGACCTTCACTTTTCTTCCGTCTACTGTAGTCTTCTCCTTCTCTTCGAGCACTTTAAGTCCTATTTCTTTTGCGACTCTTGAAGAGACCAAGACTTAGCCGTTAAAACCGGTGTCAGTTAATGCTCTGTGCTTCCTGCCGTTTATTGTCACTTCTTTGAAGGCCAATCCTAAGGACAATCCCGGCGTGCTGTGGCGATCGTATCAAATATTAGCACAGCGTAGGATGATCAATTCCCCTTCTTAGGGGTAAAAGTAACACAATGCGATTCCAAGCTTCGCGAAGTTGCTAGGCAAAAGCTGATGAAAGCAACCAGACCAACAGCGGAAAACGGGTCAGCGAGGTCTGGGGTTCGATTGGAGTGCTCTGACTCGACCCCTAACTGAGTCCATAGCCATTTCCATCTCTCGGTGTTACGCGGGACCGACCATCAATCGGGTTAACTCTACCAGCGGTCGAGTTAACTGGGCGTTAACTTTACCATCAGCTGTACTACCGAGGTAAACCATCGCATTTGGATGTCCTTGGAGGTGGGGTGCTACGCTCCCGAGCCCGGCGGAACCTCCATCAGCCATGAGTCCCGCGACCCCACTGTAAAATGATTCCATGGATCCTCTTAA
>WAOJ01000192.1 GCA_015521275.1 Desulfurococcales archaeon
CATCAGAGGTAATTAGATCTTTGGTATAGACGAGCTTGTACTTTCCGTCGGCAGAAGCGTCCAAGTGGAGGGTCACATAACAAGGCTTGCCTTCGTAATTGCACTCGCCCGTTTCGACCTTCTTACAGTCACACTCGGCACAGGCTTCTGGAGGCGCGTAGTAGTCTAAAGCCCCCTCTGATGCGAGGGGCACCATCGCCAACCTGTGAGCCAAAACCTCGTTAAACAACGTGCTGTCGTTCCTCTCTATCACAACGAAGTCTACAGCCATCTTAGGGCAGAGCTCTAGGGTAGCCCTCCTTATGGCGTTCAAGACGGCTAGAGGATAGCCTTTCACCAACAGCTCGATAGAAATAGGGGTTTCCTCGAGAACTTGAATGGGCATAGCGTTAGACCCTCCTACCTCTCCTGCCTCCGGGTCTTCTAATTGAGTCATGCGGCAACGGCGTTACGTCCTCTATTCTCCCAACTATGAAGCCGGACCTAGCTAGCGCCCTTATCGCCGCTTGCGCTCCAGGACCAGGGGTCTTGGGGCCATAGCCTCCGGGCGCCCTCACCTTTATGTGGATAGCCATTATTCCCTTGTCCATAGCCTCTTGTGCAGCCCTCGCGGCGGCTATCATCGCTGCATAAGGAGAGGGCTTCTCGTGATCTGCTTTAACTACCATGCCTCCGGTTACCCTCGAAGCCGTCTCAGCGCCAGTCAAGTCGGTTATGTGGACGAACGTATTGTTAGGGGAGCTGAATATGTGCGCGACGCCCCACCTAATTTCCTTCGGCACTACTCCTCACCTCCACCTCACTCTTGGCTACCCTTTTTGAAGTACGGGCTGGTGGGGGCATAGCCTATTAGGTCTTCCTCACTCCTAGGAACTATGTATCCCGGAGAGGTTACCCTCCTCCCGTTTATCGCTATGTGGCCATGAACTATTAGTTGTCTTGCGTGATGGATAGTCTTAGCCAAACCCTTCTTGTAAACTATGGTCTGCAACCTCCTCTCCAATAAGTCCTTGGTGTGGAGGCTCAATACGTCGTCCAAGGTAGCTTCTTTATCAACCAACCCTAGTTCATATAGCTTGGACAGTAGAGCTTGCTCTTCTTTCTTCCTTACCTCTTCCGGCAAGGCCAGCAAGCTCCTCGCCCTGTGCCTGAACTTCCTCAACATAGCCGCAGCTATCCAAAGTTCCCTCTTGTTCCTCAGTCCGTATTCTCCCATCAGCTTCATCTCTTCTATTAGCCTCTCCTTAACCCAAGGGTGTCCGGGGGGCTGCCACTTCTTCCTAGGCTTACGCGGGTCTCCCACGGCTCACCACCTCACTTCTTCTTCTTGGACACGCCTACGGTCATACCTATCCTACCGGTAGTAGCGGTCCTCTGGCCCCTAACCTTAAGGCCGAGGGCATGCCTAACGCCTCTCCAGCTCTTTATCTTCTTCTCCCTCTCTATGTCTTGTCTAGCGTAGAACACAAGTTCTGCACCTATCAAGTGCATGTCCTTCCCGGTGGTGTAGTCCTTCCTCCTGTTGTATAGCCAATTAGGTAAGTTTAGCTTCGTTATGTCCTTAACGATTTCGTCTAGCTCCCTTATCTTGGCATCGCTCAAGTAACCGAGCCTCATGTGCGGGTCTATGCCCATCTTCCTAAGTACTGCTAAGGCAGTAGTGTAACCTATTCCTCTTATTTGGGCTAGGCCGTAAACGGCTGGCAATGAGCCGTCTATGTCTGTCTCGCCAATACGAACTATATACTTGAACTCCTCGGCCAGTCTTCGCCACCCGGAGGCTCGGGACGTGGCGAAGTTATATATAAACTTCGGGATGAGGGCCTTGAGCTGGGATGAGCGCGACCACCGGCGCTGAAAGATGAGGAAAGGGCTACCAGGGCGACCGGAAACGCTTTTAACGAGGGTTCGGACACTTAACCAACGGCGGCTCCCCGGAGAGAGGGCCTCGAGGCCCGCTGTGAACCGGGGACACTCTGTACCCTGGGACAGTCATCGATACAGCTCTAGGATTCTAAAAGCTACGGACCTCAAGGCCTTCGC
>WAOJ01000193.1 GCA_015521275.1 Desulfurococcales archaeon
GACCAGTATCTTGTAGTCGGGTTCTGCAACCCTAGCTACTTTCCTCAGCTCGTTCATGAGGTCTACGTCCACGTGCATCCTGCCTGCAGTATCTATCAATACTACGTTGAAACCTCTCGAGTTGGCATATTCTATAGCATCGTAGGCTACAGAGGCCGGATCCGCTCCGTAAGGCTTGGTTATTATTGGTACGCCTATCCTTTCGGCGTGCACTTTAAGCTGTTCCACAGCCCCGGCCCTAAAGGTATCTGCCGCAGCAAGTACCGGAGTTATTCCGGCCTTCTTCAACATGTAGGCTACCTTAGCAATTGTGGTGGTCTTGCCTACTCCGTTAACCCCCATGAACATGACCTTTAATACTCTTCCCTCGGCCCTAGCCCTCTTCGCTTCCTCGACCAAATCGAAGCTTGGCACTGAAATTAAGGTTTTGATTGACTCTAGGAGGGCCTTCTTGACCACTTCCCTTTCGTCCATTCCTCTCCTTATTTTCATTCCTGCCAGCTTCTTCTTGAACTCTTCCATGAGCTGCTCAGCAACCTCATAGGCTACGTCTAACTCGCTCAGGATTAGGACATATTCCTCTAGTATGGGCTCCAGTTTCTTTACATCAATCTCTTTATAGGCTACAGCCTCCTTTACCTTGGCTAATAGTCCCTTTTTCTGTTCCTCTTTAGGCTTGGGCTCTTCCTTCACCTCCTCGACGGGCTTTTCAGCCTTAACCACTTCGTTTACCAAGCTCTTAAGGGCCTTCTTGAGCCTGCCCAGCAAGATTGGGACCCTTGCTGGTTGAGCGAAGGAAATAAGACTAAAAGTTACTCCTTCTTAGGTTCCTTTGCCGGCGTAGGGACTTGGGCAGCTCTCAGTTTAGCGCTCAGCTCACCTATCTTAGCCTCTAACGCAGCTATGTTCTGAGACAACTTCGCTAGCTCGTTCTCAAGCAGCTTTACGTCTTCTTCTACTTTCTTCTTGTATTCCTTAACCTTCTCTATTGCGTCGGAAGGCTTCATTGCGTTATAGAAGTTAGCGCCCAAGGGCACTAGGACCTTTTCATGCAAATTGGCCTTGACTAATACGGATCCCATGGGTACAAGCGCTTCCTTCCCTTCCTTCAGCTCTTCCAGCTCATTAACGGTTATCTCATAGTCCTTTGCTAACGCCTTCAATGTGTCCACTTGGGACCTCAAATTCTCATAAAGGATCAATTGCTTTTCATACTCAGATTGGAGAGCCAAAAGCTCAGAATATAGCTGTTGAAGGTCTTCCTTTGTGCTCACTTAAACGCACCCCAACCGAGCTTGTACTTCCTCCAGACTTTATGAGCATCATAGGCTTCCCACTCGTTCAAGTGAGCCAACTGTAGGTAGTACAGCTCTTCCACTTGCTCTTCCGGCACCTCTTCTACGCCCTCCACCCTTATGTGGTATCTTTTGAGCTTGTGTCTGCTCCCCAGTTCAGAGAGGGTTCTCTCAACCACGTCCTCCGGTTTGGTACCCATCCTAATGATCTCGAACTTTTGCCAGCGCGGGTTCTTGTCGTGGGATATGAGCATATAACCAGTAATCTTGAAGAACTTCACGTCGCCCATTTGGAGCCCCTTACGGCTTCTAGTGCCTTCTAAAAAGGCTTGCTGGAAACAAAACGATATTTCCGGTTCCGTGCAACGTTCATTGGAAAAGAAATGGATAGAGTCCACGAAATTGACTTAATGAAGAGAATAGTAGTTGGCAAGGGCACGAGAAGCAAGCTGGGAAAGGTAATCAAGAGCTTGGGCTATCCCGAAGGAAAGATCGTAATCATAAGCGGCCCACACGTGTGGGCGGAGTGGGGAGATCAAGTACAAGGCATCTTGGAAAAGGAGGGTTACGAGACTGAGGTGCTATTGGCGAGAGAACCAAGCAAGGGAGAGGCTGAGAGGCTCTTGGAGAAGGTTCCCGAAGACGTTTCCTTGATCATAGGCTTCGGTGGAGGCAAGTCAATAGATCTGGCTAAGTATGTAGCTTACAAACTGGACAAGGATATCTTAAGTCTTCCTTCAGCAACCAGCCATGACGGCATAGCCTCTCCCTTTTCCAGCTTGAAGGGTATTAACGGGCCAATGAGCATAAAGACGAAGCCCCCAATCGCGGTAATAGCAGATCTCGACATAATATCTAGCGCGCCGGAGAGGCTCAACAGGGCGGGCATAGGCGACGTATTGGCGAAGTTCAGCGCGGTCAAGGACTGGCGGTTGGCACACCTACTGAAGGGAGAGTACTACGGCTCCTATGCAGCTTCCTTGGCCTTAATGAGCGCAAAGCACGTCCTCAAGTACGTTAACTTGCTTAAGAACTTGGTTGACGAGGGACTCAGGATATTAGTGGAAGCCCTAATATCCTCTAGCGTGGCCATGTGCATAGCCGGTAGCTCTAGGCCTGCTAGTGGGAGTGAACACTTGTTCTCCCATGCTTTGGACATAGTTGCCAACAGACCGGCCCTCCACGGCGAACAAGTAGGCTTAGGAAGCATAATGATGCTCTATTTACACGGCTCTAAGCTTTGGAGGAAGGTGAGGAAGGTCCTAAAGGAGGTAAAACTGCCAACTACGGCGGATGAGTTAAACGTGAGCGATGAGAAGATCATAGAAGCTCTCATGATAGCACCTACAATAAGGAAGGACAGGTACACAATATTGGGAACTGAGAAGTTGAAGAGGGAAGCAGCCGAACACCTAGCCAAGGTAACCGGTGTGATCAAGTAAAGGGTTTTTGGGGTCGCGCGACGTGGGGGCCGGGAACTAGGTATGAGTACTCAAGGAGCTGAGGAAGTGCGAACTAAGACCAAAACACCATGGTTAATAATAATACCAGCAATTGTAATAGTTATTGCCGCTGCTTTAGTATATGTATTGCTTCTACCATCACCCCAAGCCAAGGCCCAAGTCACAGAGACCGTCTCTCAAGCAAAGGTAAACTTAGCTCCCAAGAGTAACGTATTCGTTATGAAGTTTACAGAGCTTAAGGGCATCAAGAGCGCAATCCCCCTGACCTACCCTCAACCCGACGGCACCTTGTTCATATACGTAAACACTATTAACAAAACTAAAGAAATATGGACACTCAAGGGA